>JASIJN010000474.1 GCA_030050125.1 Streptosporangiaceae bacterium
CGCCTACCTGGAGACCGACGTGCACGCGACCTCGGACGGCGTCCTGGTGGCGTTCCACGACCGCACCCTGGATCGCACCACCGACCGTACCGGGCGGATCGCGCAGCTGCCGTACCGCGAGGTCAGCCGGGCCAGGATCGCGGGCACCGACCCGATCCCGCTGCTCGAGGACCTGCTCGGCGCGTGGCCCGAGGCCCGGTTCAACATCGACGTGAAGGACGAGCCCGCGGTGCGGCCGCTGGTCGAGGTGCTCCAGCGGTCCGGGGCCTGGGACCGGGTCTGCATCACCTCGTTCTCGGGCCGCCGGCTCGGAGCGGTGCGCCGGGTGCTGCCCCGTCCGGTGTGCATGGCCACCGCCCCGCTCGGGGTCGCGGCGCTGCGGCTGGGCGCGCTCAACGGGGCCCTGGCCGCGCGGCTGCGCCGGATGTGGGTTCGCTGTGCCCAGATCCCGGTCAGCGTGGCCACCGAGTCGTTCTTGGGCCGGGCGCACGCCGCGGGCCTGCAGGTGCACGTGTGGACGGTCAACGAGCGGCGCGTCATGACCGGACTGCTCGACCTGGGCGCCGACGGCATCATGACCGACGAGACGGCGATCTTGCGGGACGTGCTCGACGCCCGGGGCCAGTGGCACCCGCGGCCCGCCAGATAGCCGATTTCTGCAATCTGCGCTGCCGGCTCGGGTTGGAATACCCGGCGGGCGGGAATCTTGTCCGGGAACTCACCGTTGTCATCAGGGACGGCTGAGCGCCTGGGAGGCAGCAGACCATGGCCGAACGCGCACTACGCGGCACCCGGCTCGGAGCCACGAGCTATGAGAATGACCGTAACACCGATCTGGCCCCGCGTCAGGAGGTGGCCTTTGACTGCCCGAAGGGCCATCGTTTCACCGTGCCGTTCGCCGCTGAGGCAGAGATTCCGGTGAACTGGGAGTGCCGGATCTGCGGCGCGACCGCCGTGACGGCCACCGGTGACCTGCCCGCGCCCAAGAAGGTCAAGCCGCCGCGCAGCCACTGGGACATGCTGATGGAGCGGCGCAGCGTCGCCGACCTGGAAGAGGTCCTGGCCGAGCGGCTCGCGGTGATCAGGGGGCAGCGCCAGGCCAGCGAGCAGGAGGAGTCCGGCCCGAGCGCGTCGCGTCACCGCAAGAGCGCCTGAGAGGCCACGCCGGTCGCGGCGCTACCCGCGCCGGCGGTGCAGGCGCCCGGCCACTCCCCACTGCGCGACCCGCCAGAACGCCTCGGCCATCACCGCGCGGCTCATCTTGCTGGCGCCGCGGGTCCGGTCGACGAACGTGATGGGCACCTCGGTGACGGTCAGGCCCGCGCTGACCGCGCGCAGCGTGAGGTCGATCTGGAAGCAGTACCCCTGTGATTGCACGGTGGCCAGGTCGATCGTGCGCAGCGTCTGCGCCCGGTAGGCCCGGTAGCCGGCGGTGGCGTCGCGGACCGGGAGCTGGAGCATCAGCCTGGCGTAGGTGTTGGCGCCGCGGGACAGGAACTCCCGGGACTTCGGCCAGTTGCGCACGGTGCCGCCGGTCACCCAGCGCGAGCCGATGACCGCGTCGGCGTCCTGCAGGGCCGTCAGCAGCCTGGGCAGGTCCTCGGGCTGGTGTGAGCCGTCGGCATCCATCTCGACCAGCACGCCGTAGCCCTGCTCCAGGGCCCAGCCGAAGCCGGCGAGATAGGCGGCCCCGAGGCCGGTCTTGCCCGGCCGGTGCAGCACGTGGATCCGCTCGTCGCCCGCGGCCAGCTTGTCGGCCAGTTCGCCGGTGCCGTCGGGACTGTTGTCGTCGACCACCAGGACATCGGTTTCGGGGACGGCATTACGCACCCGCGCGGCGATCGACTCCAGGTTCTCGCGCTCGTTGTACGTGGGAATGATGACGGCCACGCGGCCCAGCGGGGCCCTGGGCCGGTCTGTTTCGGTCAATGTTCCTGCCTCAGCTGGGCCGGTTGTCCGGAAGCGGGCGGTCCCGCCGGTCGAAAAGGATATTCGATGCCTGAACCAGGACCGACATCAACACGGGCAGCCAGGCAGTCCCGGACCGGAACGCGGCCGCCGCCCCCGGGGGCGCAGCGCGGCCGGCCCACCTATCCAGCCGCGCAGGGAAGAGGGCCCGGGCGTCCCTTCGGACCGGAGTTCGTCCCGTCGGCAACGGGTTCGGCCTCCGTTGTCTACTGGGTGCCCGGGCCCCTCCCGGGTCCAACCCCCCGCCCAGCCGGGGCCTGAGGAGCAGCCCCCTTCCACGCTGCGCCTGGCACAAGAGGCCGACTCGATCCTCTCCTGGCACAACACGGTCGGGGCGGCTGACCGCCCCGGCCGACTGGCCCGGTGCTGGACTGCGCAGCAACATACCGCCGATCGCGGCGATGTCAACCGGTCCCGGCGGGCCGACGCCAGGCCGTGATCGGCACCGTCTTCGTCGCCTGCAGTGGCCTGTTCCGCCTTGTCCTGCGGCGATACGATTGAGCCTCCGCTTTAGTTGGCGATCGGCGGCCCTGTCCACTTTGCCGGATTTATTGCTGGAGGACGAGAATGACAGAAAGCCCGCAGACACCAGTGTCCGAGGCGCAGATCGCAGTCCACTGGCGCGAGGAAGGGTACGTCGCTCCCCCGCAGAGCTTCATCGACCAGGCCAACGCCGCCGACCCGGCGATCTACGACCAGTTTGCCCCGGGCAAGTTCCCCGATTGCTTCACGGCGTACGCGGACCTGCTCAGCTGGGATGAGCCATGGCACACGGTGCTGGACACCAGCAACCCGCCTTTCTGGAAGTGGTTCGCCGGCGGCAAGCTGAACGCGTCCTACAACTGCGTGGACCGGCATGCGCAGGCCAATCCCGAGAAGACCGCGATTGTTTTCGTCCCGGAGCTGGAGTCCGAGGAGCACGTCCACATCAGCTATTCCGAGCTGCTGCGCCGGGTCAACGAGTTCGCCGCCGTGCTGCGCGACACGCTCGGGCTCAAGACGGGCGACCGGGTGACGCTGCACATGCCGATGGTCCCCGAACTGCCGGTGACCATGCTGGCCTGCGCCCGGCTCGGCATCATCCACTCGCAGGTGTTCGGCGGGTTCAGCGGGAACGCCTGCGGCACCCGCATCGCCGACTCGGGCAGCCGGGTGCTGATCACCATGGACGGCTACTACCGGGCCGGCAACCTGATCGACCACAAGGTCAAGGCCGACGAGGCGCTCGTGGAGGCGGCCAAGCAGGGCCAGGAGGTCGACAAGGTCCTGGTCTGGCGCCGTCATCCGGGTGAGTACGCGTCGAAGACGCCGATGACCGACGGCCGCGACGTGTTCGTGGACGAGCTTCTCGCCGAGCACGAGGGGGCCGTGGTCGCGCCGGTGTCGATGCCGGCCGAGGCGCCGCTTTTCCTGATGTACACCAGCGGCACGACCGGCCGGCCCAAGGGCTGCCAGCACAGCACCGGCGGCTACATGTCGTACGTGGCCGGGACGTCCAAGTACTACCAGGACATCCACACGGACGACATGTACTGGTGCATGGCCGACATCGGCTGGATCACCGGCCACTCCTACATCGTCTACGGGCCCCTGTCCCTGGGCACCACCACGGTGGTCTACGAGGGCGTGCCCAACTACCCGGACGCCGGCCGCCCGTGGCGGATCGCGGAGAAGCTCGGGGTGAACATCTTCCACACCTCGCCCACGGCCATCCGCCAGCTCCGCAAGATCGGCCCGGAGGAGCCGAAGAAGTACGACTACCACTTCAAGCACATGACCACGGTGGGCGAGCCGATCGAGCCGGAGGTCTGGCGCTGGTATCACTCCGAGGTCGGCAAGGGCGAGGCGGTCATCGTCGACACCTGGTGGCAGACCGAGACCGGCGGCTTCCTCGGCACCGGGCTGCCCGCGCTGATCCCGATGAAGCCGGGCAGCTGCGGCCCGATGGCGCTCGGCATCCAGGCGGTCATCCTCGATGAGAACGGCGAGGAGGTACCGGACGGCCGGGCAGGCAACATCTGCATCCGCAACCCGTGGCCGGGGATCTTCGAGACCATCTGGGGCCAGCCGGACCGGTTCGTCTCGACCTACTACGCCAAGTACAACAAGGATCCCGGCAGCAAGGACTGGCGCGACTGGCCGTACTTCGCGGGCGACGGCGCGGTCCGGGCCGCCGACGGCTACTTCCGGATCCTCGGCCGGGTCGATGACGTGATCAACGTGGCCGGGCACCGGCTGGGCACCAAGGAACTCGAGTCGGCCGCGCTGACCGTGAGCGAGGTCGCCGAGGCCGCGGCGGTCCCGGTCATCGACGACATCCGCGGCCGGGCCGTGGAGATGTACGTCTCGCTGAAGCCCGGCTTCGAGCCGAGCAAGGAGATAGAGAACAAGATCACCGCGGCGATCGAGACCGAGATCGGCAAGATCGCCCGGCCGAAGAACATCTGGATCGTGCCGGACATGCCGAAGACCAGGTCGGGCAAGATCATGCGCCGGGTCATCGCGTCGGTGTCCAACTTCGCCGACGTGGGAGACGTCACCACGCTGGCCAACCCCGAGGTCGTCGACAGCATCCGGCATCACGTGCAGAGCGAGAAGGTCGCCAGGGACGACGTCCCGCGCGAGCTCACCGAGATGGAGTTCGAGGAGATCAAGCGCTTCGGCTCCGAGTAACCCGCATTCGAACGCGCCGCCGCGGCGTGAGCCCGTCGCCCCCCCGCCGTCCGGGCCCGGGCTACACGCCGCTGCGCGCTGACCTGGGTTCCCGCCCCGGATGCCCGGCCACGGCGCCCCGCGACGGCGGCCGGCCGGGAAAGGTTGTAGTCCCGTGATCGCACCTGGCCACCACGGTTCGACTGGGCTCGCTACGATGCCCGACTATG
>JASIJN010000059.1 GCA_030050125.1 Streptosporangiaceae bacterium
GGGGGCGGCGCCCAGCAGCGTCCGGGCCTGGGCGGGCGGTGGGGTGCCGATCACGCGGTGCGGGCCCGCGGGAGATTCGGTCGGCTCGTCGGGCAGCGCGCCGTGGGCGCCGGTGTCACTCATCAGCGGTCTTCCTGTGCTTTGCGGTAATCCACATCGCGGCCAGCACCATAAAGAACAGCAGTCCGAGGAACGCGACCAGGCCCTCGGTCACCGGCCCGATCCGGCCCAGGCTGAAGCCGCCCGGGTTCGGGGTGTCCCGGCTGCCGACCACGTAGGCGATGATGTCGCGCTTCTCGTTCGGTGTGATCGTGGTGTCGTTGAATACCGGCATGGCCTCGGGGCCGGTCAGCATGGCCTCGTAGATCTGGGTGGGCGTGGCATTGGTCAGCGCCGGGGCGTACTTCCCGTAGGTCAGCGCGCCGCCCGCCCCGTCGAAGTTGTGGCACTGCGCGCAGTCCGCGGTGAACAGTTCCTGGCCCAGCGCGACGTCGGCGCCGGACGTGCTCACCTCGGCCGGGGTCGGGATCGCGGGCCCGCCCGCCAGCGACTCGATGTACGCGGCGACCGCCCGGGTCTGCGCCGGGTCCAGTTGCCTGGGCTTTTCCGGGGCCTCGGCGTCCGTCGCCTTGAGCGGCATCCGGCCGGTGCTCACCTGGAAGTCGACGGCGGCCGAGCCGACGCCGATCAGGCTCGGCGCGACCGCGGTCCCCTGCGCCTCGAGGCCGTGGCAGGTGGCGCAGGTCAGCTGGAAGATCTGCTGCCCCTTGGCGATCTCCGCCTGCGACGTGGTCGGCGTCGTGGACGCGGCCGACTCACCGGCCCCGGTGATGGTCGCGTAGATCGCGCCCACCAGGATCAGCCCGAGCAGAACGACCGCGTACCCCGCGACCGGCCGTCTCCGCTTGGCGGTTATCCAGCTCACTGGTGTCCTCGGTCTCCGGGGTCAGTGGATCAGGTAGATCGTGCAGAACAGGCCGATCCACACGACGTCGACGAAATGCCAGTAGTACGAGACGACGATGGCGCTGACCTGCTGCTCGTGGGTGACCTTCTTGGCCGCGAAGGTCCGCCCGAGCAGGAAGAGGAACGCGACAAGCCCGCCGGCCACGTGCAGCCCGTGGAACCCGGTGGTCAGGTAGAAAACAGAACCGTAGTTGCTGGACGAGAGCGTCAGGTGCTGCTCCCGGATGAGATCGAAGATGTACTCATATCCCTGGCCGCAGTCGAAATAAAGGCCCATCAGGAAGGTCAGCACGTACCACTCGCGCAGGCCCCAGCGCATGGGCTGCCAGATCCGGCCCTGGCGGCGGACCTGGCCGCGCTCGATCGCGAACACTCCCATCTGGCAGGTCACGCTGGAGGCCAGCAGCACCAGGGTGTTCGCGGTGGCCAGGGGGATGTCCAGGTGCACCGGCGGCCACTTCTCGCCCAGGCCCTTGTCCACCGAGCGCACCGTGAAATACATGGCAAACAGCGCCGCGAAGAACATCAGCTCGGAGGACAGCCAGATGATCGTCCCCACGCTGACCAGACTCGGCCTGCTGGCAGGCGTGCGGGGGGTTACCTCGGTCGTTGCGGTCGCCACGGGAGTCATTATTACGACACGGCGTAGGCGCTGTATGGCCGACCCCCTGATTACGACGGGGCGTAGGCGCCGTATGGCCGGCCCTCTTATTACGACGGGCCGTGGGCGGTGCGCGCCCGACCTCGCGGGTCGGTAGCATCCAGTTCCATGAAGGTCGTTGTATACAGCCACGATGCCGACACCCGGGCCCGGATCCGGCTGGCCATCGGGCGCCGGCCCGCCCCCGACGTGCCCGAGGCCGAGGTGACCGAGGTCGCCACGCATGCCGCGCTGATCAGGCTGCTGGACGCGGGCGGCGCGGATGTCATGGTGCTCGACGGTGAGGCCCAGCCGGCCGGCGGCATGGGCGTCTGCCGCCAGGCCAAGGATGAGATCTACAACTGCCCGCCGGTGCTGCTGATCATCGGCCGCGCCGACGACGGCTGGCTGGCCACCTGGTCCATGGCCGACGCGGTGGTGAGTCACCCGATCGACCCGGCGGCGCTGGCGCACGCCCTGGCCGGCCTGATGCGCCAGCGGGCCGCCGGCACCGCGATAGCACAGGCCTGAGCGACCGGGCCGTGGATTCCCGTACCGCGTGGCCGGCCCTGATCGGCGCGCTGATCAAGGGGGAGACCCTCACCGCCGACGAGACCGCCTGGGCGATGAACGAGATCATGGACGGCGCGGCGACGCCCGCCCAGATCGCCGGATTCGGGGTGGCGCTGCGGATGAAGGGCGAGACCCCGGCCGAGCTCAGCGGCATGGCCGAGACCATGCTGGCCAGGGCCACCCCGATCGAGATCGCGGGCCACGTCGTGGACCTGGTCGGCACCGGCGGCGACGGCGCCCGCACGGTCAACATCTCGACCATGGGCACGATCGTGGCGGCGGCGGCCGGCGCCCGGATGGCCAAGCACGGGAACCGGGCCGCCTCGTCCGCGTGCGGGGCCGCCGACCTGCTCGAGGCGCTCGGCGTGGTCATCGACCTGCCCGCGCAGGCCACCGAGCGGCTGATGGCCGAGACCGGCCTGGTGTTCCTGTTCGCCGCGCTGTACCACCCGGCGTTGCGGCACACGGCCGTGCCCCGGCGGGAGCTGGGCGTGCCGACCGTGTTCAACTTCCTCGGCCCGGTGGCGAACCCGGCCCGGCCGGGCGCCCAGGCGGTCGGCGTGGCCGACCCCCGGATGGGCCCGGTGATCGCCGGGGTGCTGGCCTCCCGCGGCTGCTCCGCGCTGGTGTTCCACGGTCACGACGGGCTCGACGAGCTGACCACCACCGCGCCGTCCACGGTCTGGGTGGTGCACGGCGGCACGGTGAGCCAGACCGCGTTCGACCCCGCGACGCTCGGCATCGGGCGCTCGTCCAGGGACGACCTGCGCGGCGGGGACCCGGCACACAACGCCGGGGTGGCCCGCGCGGTGCTCGGCGGGCAGAGCGGGCCGGTGCGAGAGACCGTCCTGCTCAACGCGGCGGCCGCGCTGGCCGCCGAGGCGGGCGTGCCCGGCCCGGACGAGCTGGCGGCGAGCCTGG
>JASIJN010000475.1 GCA_030050125.1 Streptosporangiaceae bacterium
AAGGTCGGCGGTTCGACCCCGCCCCTGACCACCACCTCGAGGACGATCAGTTAGCCCTCTCACCTGCGTGGCAGCAGGAAGAGAGGGATCTCCCATGGCGCTGGCAGCGCCCTCGAAATCCAAGATCAACACAGAACTAACACAACCGGCCCCGGGCCAGGCGCTGCGGCGCGCTCGCCGGGCGGGGAAAGCGTCCGGCTCACGCGGCCTGGCTCGCCTCAGCGGGAAAGCCGCGAGTCCGGCCGTCTGCCAGGCCTGAAAAGCGGAAGGTCGGCGGTTCGGCCCCGCCCCTGACGACCCTTGTGAGCAGCGCGGACGCTGCGATCACTACGTGGGAGCTACAGCGCGGCCGAAGGTCACGGCCCTACGCACCTGCGGAGGCAAAGATTGAGCCAGCTTTACGCAGCAAACCGGGGCGGTCCATAACGGACCGCCCCGGACGGTGAGGTGTCATTGATGCCAGACCCCACCGGCGCTGTTTACTCGAGCGAGACCCTGCCCGGCGGACCTATGATGCTGCGGTATAGAGCTGATGTTTTGGTGCATAGCCCCGGGCAGAGCATCCAATTCTGGGTACTCGAGCTTAAATGGCACCGATTCGCGTAGAGAATACCGGCATCCTTGGCTGGGGAGGCCAGGCACAGCGAGGATTTATAAACACTCTGGTAGACGTAAGCCGGCACCGTCTGGCCACCGAAGTTCGTCTCACCGATGATGACGTTCCATTCTTCCCACGTATCGCTATGGCATTTTTCCATGCGAATTTCGTCGCTTGCTCTTGCATCGATTGCCATGCAGTACCTGGGACTGCCGTCATAGTTGATCTGGCCTTTGCCAGAGCTTGGGGCATCCCACGCATTCCCGCCATTGTGGGCGACGACGGGATTCGAGTTAAGTATGTCGGTCGTCTCGGCGCAATAAGGGACGCCGCTGTAAGTCGCGCACAGTCTAATAGCGTTGGTAGCCGCGGCTGACCCGGCGAAAGCGACTCCCAGGCCGCCGACCAGCGCCAGGGCGGACACGATTGCGCCCAATTTGAACCTCAGTTCCACTCCCTGACCTCCACTTTCTGGTTGTGTCCGGTCCGGTCGGTGATCTGCATGCCGTCAGCATCCGATGGTTACCGGCGCTCGGCCAGGAAGGCTGACGGGAAATGTTTCCGGAAGTCTTCGCGGGCTGCATGCCCGGATTAGGCTCATTGCTGCAAGCTGTGGCGCTGTTCGGGCTGGTGGAGGACAGGTGGGCGCAGATCAGGCCGGGCCGGGCGGAGGGTTCGGCGGGCTGCTTCGCCGGCACCGGTTAGCGGCGGGGCTGAGTCAGGAAGAACTGGGGGAAAGGTCAGGGCTTACCGCCCGGGCGATCGGGAACATCGAACGCGGCCGGACCGCCCGCCCTTACCGGAGCAGCGTGCACGCTCTGGCCGATGCCCTGGAACTGGCGGAACCGGAGCGGACGCTCCTGGAGAGGGCGGCTCGGCCTGCGGCGCTTTCCGCGTCTGCGGCACTGTCCGGGTCGGCTTGCCAACAGACAGGACTGCAGGGTGAGCCGGTTCCGCGGCAACTGCCAGCCGCGGTCGCCTGGTTCACTGGCCGCAGCGGCGAGTTGGCCGCGCTGACCGGCATGCTGGGACCGGGTCCGGACGCGCAGGCACTCGCCCTGGTGATCTCGGCGATCGGCGGGACGGCGGGAGTCGGCAAGACGGCCCTGGCCATCCGGTGGGCGCACCAGGCCGCCGGGCGGTTCCCGGACGGGCAGCTGTATGTGAACCTCCGCGGCTACGACCCGCACGAGCCGGTCGCGGCGGCGGATGCCCTGGCCGGCTTCCTGCGCGCCCTCGGCGTGCGCGGGCAAGACATTCCTGACGAGATGGAGGACCGGGCGCGGCTGTACCGCAGCAGGCTGGTCGGCCGGCGAGTGCTGGTGCTGCTGGACAACGCCCGCGACGGCGAGCAGGTGAGGCCACTACTGCCCGGTGATCCGGGCTGCGTGGCCCTGGTGACCAGCCGGGACGCGCTGGCCGGGCTGGTGGCCACCGAGGGCGCGCGGCGCCTGGACCTGGACGTGCTGCCGCTGGCCGACGCGGTCGGCTTGTTGCGGTCGCTGATCGGGCCGCGCGCCGATGGGGATCCGGCGGCCGTGACGGAGCTGGCCGGGCTGTGCGCCCGGCTGCCGTTAGCGCTGCGGATCGCTGCCGCGCTGGCCGCCTTCCGGTCGGCTACGCCGCTGGCCGACCTGGCGGCCGAGCTTGTGGCGAGCCGGCTGGACGGCCTGGACGCCGGGGAGGACCGCGCCGACGTGCGGGCTGTTTTCTCCTGGTCGGTGCGGCAGCTGCCTGAGGAGGTGGCGGGGGCGTTCGCGCTGACCGGTCTGCACCCGGGCGCAGACCTGGACGTGTACGCCGCCGCGGCGCTGACCGGCACCAGTACCTCGCAAGCCCGCCGGGTGCTCGGCCGCTTGCACCGGGCCAGCCTGCTGCAGGCCAGCGGTCCCGGCCGGTACGGCATGCACGACCTGCTGCGTGCCTACGCCCTCGAGCAGACTGCCGCCCGCGACACCGGCGGCCAGCCGGATCAGGCCCTGACCCGGTTGTTCGACTACTACCTATCCGCGGCGGCGGCCGCCATGGACATCTTGTTCCCGGCCGAAGCTCACCAGCGGCCGCGCATTTACGCCACGGCTGCAGTCGTGCCGGAGATGCCGGCCGAGGCGGACGCGCGGGCGTGGCTGGACCGGGAGCGGGCGAACCTGGCCGCGGTGGTCGCGCGCTGCGCCGGGCACGGCTGGCCTGATCACGCCGCTGGTCTGGCCGGCACGCTGTTTCGCTACCTCCTGGACGGCAGTCACCTGTCTGAGGCCCACACGATCTACACTCACGCGTTGCAGGCCGCCCGCCGGTCCGGCGACCCGGCCGCCGAAGCCGAGGCGCTGAACGGCCTTGGCGGCATCGGCGCGATGAAAGGTCACTTCCGCGACGCGGCCGGCCACTACCAGGCTGCGTTAGAGCGTTACCGCCAGTGCGGCGACCGCACAGGCGAGGCCCGGGCGCTGGGAAACCTCGGCATCACCGAGCAGGAGCTGCACAACTACCAGTCAGCGGCCAGCTACCACCGCGAGGCGATGGCTGCCTTCAGTGACGCCGGGGACAGCCTCGGCGCGGCGCGCGCGCTGACCCACCTCGCCGCCGCCGAGACCGAGCAGGGCTCGCACGACCAGGCGGCCGAGCACCTGCAGCGTGCCCTGCCGGTGCTCCGCGACGGGAAAGACCAGGCCTCCGAAGCTAGGGCAATGTCGCGGATCGGCGAGCTCAACCTCCGCTGCGGCCAGCTGGCCCAAGCCGCTGAGTTCTTCGAACAGGCCCTGGTCATCCACCGCCGCATCAACAATCCGACCGGCGTAGCCGCCCAGCTATGGAGCCTGGGAGAGGTCAGCGTCCGCCAGGGCCAATACCGGCAGGCCATCAGCTGTCTCCGGCAGGCGCTCGCCCTGCATCGGCAGACCGGCTACCAGCACGGCGAGACTATTACGCTCCGCACCCTGGCCGAGGCCCTGCACGCGGTCGGCCAGCCCGCCGCCGCCCGCGCCCTCCTGGCCGAGGCGCTCCGGCTGGCAGCCGATACCGGCAACACCTACCAGCAAGCAAGCACGCACCGGGACCTTGCCGAAAGCCACGACACCGCCGGCCAGGACGGGCAAGCCCTCCATCACTGGCAGCAGGCACTCACCCTGTACAGCCAGCTCGGCGCGCCTGAGGCAGACCAGATCCGGTCCCGCCTGCATCCCCGGCAGGCGGAGCAGGCAGGCCAGGCCGCCCCCGGTCCGGAGATGCGTGAGCAGTAGCGGCAGATGCGGTTCGGCGAACCACCGCTCGACCTGGTTGATCCACGAGGCGCAGGTCAGGATGAACTGCAGCACGAACCGCGGATGGGCGGCCAGCCAGCGGTGTACCACCGGTGCCTTGTAGGTGGAGAGGTTGTCGCAGATCAGGTGGACCGCCAGGCCGGGGGCGTGGGACCATCGGTGCTCGTGGCGGCCAGTTTTGGAGTTATCGGGCCTGGTCTGGACCAGCCGGGAGGCCGCTCGAGCGCTTGCGCCCGAGCCAGGTGACCGGGACGCGGTGGAGTGCCGGGTCGATGACCTTGGACTTCTGGCGGCTGGGTCGCGCGACGGGGCTGATGGACCGGTCCACGAAACGGGGCGCGCTGCACCGGTTGATCGAGGCGGTCCGGAGCGGACGGAGCCGCGCCCCGGTGATGCGTGGCGATCGTGGTGTGGGCATGACCGTGCCGCCGATGCACAGTCGCCTGGGTGGGCCTGGAGCGGACAGACTGCGCGGTCCAGCCGAACGCCCCAAGCCGGTGCCCGCGGTGGGTCAGCGGCGGTAGCGCATGTGGGTACGGCGGCGCCGGCAGCCGCGAGCAACGCTCGCTCAGGGTATCGCCGCGGCTCACGGTCGGCCCGTTCTGGATCGCCGGGCGGCGCACCCGCCGGCTCGAGGGTTGATCACCTGGATGGCGCTGGCACTGATGACGGTGGCATCGGTCGGCAATCTTGGGTCAGCGCCCCCGCTGTCGGTCCTCGGACTGGCCTCGGTATTCCTGTACGTCCTGCCCGCGGTCGTGTTTTTGCTGCCCATAACCCTGGTCGCTGCGGAATTGGCCTCCGGCTGGCCAGGCGGCGTCTACAACTGGGTGGAAAAGGGCATCTCCGCTCCGATGGGGCTCGTGGCGATATGGTGCGAGTTTGCCCAGACAATCTTCTTCTACCCGGCGCTGCTCGCCTACGTCGCCGATACGCTCGCCTACGTCATCGATCCGCGCCTGGCTGGCAACGGCATCTTCACCGCCGCTACCATCATCGTTCTGTTCTGGGGCAGCGTTCTGGTGTCCTCACGCGGGGTCCCGTTCGTGGCCAAGCTCTCCTCGAGCGGAACCATGATCGGGACGCTGATCCCAGGGGCGATCCTCACGGCTCTGGGCGCCGCCTACCTGCTTCAGGGGAACCACCCGGCCGCGCCGATGACCGCCGGCCAGCTCCTGCCGCCCTGGCATGGGCTCGCCAGCATCGTCCTGGTCGTCAACAGCTTCTTCACCTACGCCGGTATCGAAGTCAACGCCGTCCACGTCGACGAGCTCCGGAACCCGGCACGCGACTATCCGAAGTCCATCTTCGTCGCGATGGTCCTGGTCCTGGTGGCCCTCACCCTTCCGACGCTGGCGATCAGTTGGGTGATCCCCGCTCGCCAGATCAGCTTCACCGCCGGCGTGATGCAGGCCTTCAGCAGCCTCCTGGCCCATTTCGGCCTCTCGTTCGGGCTGCCGCTGATCGCGATCGCTCTGGCGGCCGGGGCGCTCGCCGGCATGCTCACCTGGCTGGATGGCCCGTCCGAGGGGCTGCTGAGGATCGGGCGCGAGCGGGGCTTTCTCCCGCCCTACTTCCAGAAGGTTAACGGCCAGGGCATCGAGGTGCGCATTATCGCCGCGCAAGGCGCCGTGATCACGGTCATCGCCTTGCTGTATGCCTTTATACCGAGCGTCTCACACGCTTACTGGATCTTCGTCACGATGGCCACCCAGGTGTACCTCATCATGTACGTGCTGATGTTCATCGCGGCGATAAGGCTGCGCCGTGCCGAGCCGGACCGCCCGCGCAGCTACCGGGCTCCGGCGCTGGGCCTGCTGTGCCTGCTCGGCACGGGGTCGTCGGTGGCCGCGCTCGTGATCGGATTCATTCCGCCGGCGCAATTCGGCCATTCGAACGCGCTCACCTACTCCGTCCTGATATTCGCGGGGATTCTCGCCGTCGGGGTCGCGCCGCCGCTGCTGATGGACCGGCTACGCAAACCAGGATGGAAGGCAACGGGCGACAGCCCAGCCTCCTAGTTGTGGTCCTATAGTTGCAGCCCGGTACGGCGAGGGCAGGCTGTCGTGCGCCGCCGTGATGGCAGTGTTCTCCTGGCGCATTATGGGCTGGTCCTTCACACCGCTCATGTACGCTGCTCCGGCACGTCACAGTGGGCCACTGCGCGGCCCGTTTCCGGATAGGCCGCAAGCCCGGCACTGGACCGCTGTCGACCGCGCCTACGAAACCATCCGCGTCGGCAGCAGACCCTCTTCGGCCACCTGGGGACCACAACTCGCGCTTCGGTCCCACCAGCCGCGTAGACAACAAATTGTGGATCGGACGGGGCAAGCTCTAGGGCAAGCCCCTAGACATTCTCTCCGTAGTCTTGGCCGCGGTCAGCGCGAGAAGGCAGAGTAGCCTGTGATCTCCCGTCCCAGGATGAGCTTGTGGATGTCCTGGGTTCCCTCGTAGGTGTACAGCGCCTCGACATCGGCGTGATGCCGGGCAACATGCTTGCCGACCAGGAGCCCGTCGCCACCGAGGAGTTCTCTCGCGTCGAGTACTACCTGGCGCGCCGCAGCCGCCGTGTGCAGCTTGGCGGCCGACGCCTGCGGCAGGGTGGCCTTGCCCTCTTCCTCCAGGCGGCCCAGCCGCCAGCACATGAGCTGCATGCTGGTGATATCGGCCAGCATGCGGGCCAGTCTCGCCTGGACGAGCTGAAAGCCAGCCAGCGGGTGGCCGAACTGCTCCCTGACCAGTGCATGGTCCCTTGCGATCTCATAGGCGGCGACGGCGTGCCCAAGCGCCTCCCAGCACACGTCCTGCCGGGCCCTGAGCATCAGCGGGGTGAGCGCTGCCCACGAGGTCGAGCCGGCCAGCCGGTTCTCTATAGGGATGCGCACCGCGGTAAGGGTGATCTCGGCATGCACGGCAGTACGGCAGGCTGTCTTGCCGTCAATGGCGACGGCATGCAGGCCCTCCACCGGCTGCTCGACCACGAAACCGCCAACCCGGCCGTCGGCGTCACGCGCCCACACGACCATGATGTCAGCGAAGGTCCCGTTGCTGATCCATCGCTTGACTCCGTCGATGACATAGGTGTCGCCGTCAAGGCTGGCCCGGGTTTCCAGCGAGGAGGCGTCGGAGCCGTGTCCTGGCTCGCTCATCGCAAACGCGCCGAGGGCGTCCATGGCGGCGAGCCCCGGCAGCCACCGGCTCCGCTGCTCAGCCGAGCCGAGCAGCCCGATCGATGTCATGGCCAGGCTGTGCCCGATGAAGAAGGCCCGGAGTCCTCCGTCAGCGCGGGCAAGTTCGGCCGCGACGAGGCCTTCGCCGACCGTGCTCAGTCCAGGGCAGCCATCGCCGTGCAGCGCGCCGCCGGCGATCCGCAGGCCCGCAAGCCCTGGTAAGAGGACGGCAGGGAACTCGGCGCGGTCCCAGTACTCGTTGATGACTGGCAGAACCTCACCATCGCAGAACTCCCTGACCCTGTCCCTGACGCTCCGCTCTGCTGCAGTGAGCAGGTCGTCCAGCAGGAACAGGTCTGTCGGCTTGGCGCGGTTATCGCGGCTCACAGGTGCCTCCGTGCTGCGGTTCCGATCCTTCCGCCACTGCGAGGCTTAACTGCCCGAGTGCTCCGGCCTGCTGCGACGCGCGCAGCGATCCCAGGTACGTCACGGCACCCAAGGCTACCGCTGCGGGCATCAGGATATTTCGCGGCGAAGCGAGTTGACGGCTACCAGCCACCCAGTGGCCAGATCGAACCAGGTTCTGCAGTCCGAATAAGCGCAGCGGGGATGTCACGAAGGTCGTAGTCTGGCCTGCCTATTTGGTGCGATGCGATGAATAGGCCTTATTCGGAATAATTGGCTCGTAGATTTTACGGTGGAGGGCTAAACACGTGATGAGTGGTGTCGACAATCAACAGCCGAGTGGTATGCCCTTGCATAAGTACCAGCATTATCAGCCGATATCGCTCAAGGACCGCACCTGGCCCGACAAGACACTAAGTCACGCGCCGATCTGGACCAGCGTGGACCTGAGAGACGGCAACCAGGCCCTCATAAACCCGATGGACATAGACCGCAAACGACGGATGTACGATCATCTTGTCGAATTAGGGTTCAAGGAAATCGAGGTAGGGTTCCCGCTCTCATGCCAGGCCGACTGGGATTTCACGCGTTACGTCATCGAGCACGATCTGGTTCCCGATGACGTGACGATCCAGGTCATGACCCCGGTTCGCGATGGGATGATTGAAAGCACGGTCACTGCCCTGCGGGGGGTGTCGCGGGCGATCCTGCAAATTTATCATCCGACATCGATCACGCAGCGTCGCGTCGTCTTGCGGATGAGCCGCGCCGAGGTCAAGAACCTCGCGTTGCAGGGGGCAGAGAGGGCACTCAAACTGCGGGATTCCCTGCCAGGCACGGAGATCTACCTCCAGTACGCGACGGAGTCTTACACCCAGACGGAGCCCGAATTCGCCCTGGAAGTCTGCAACGCCGTACTGGAAAGGTGGAATCCGGCCCCCGCGGACCAGGTGCGGGTCGTTTTCCCGACGACCGTCGAGTGTTTCCCGCCCCACGAGTTCGCCGACCGGATCGAGTGGATGAATCGCAACCTGCTCTACCGGGACGCGATCACTCTCACGCTGCATCCGCACAACGACCGGGGCTCCGGTGTGGCGGCGACCGAGCTGGCATTGCTCGCCGGCGCTCAACGGGTAGAAGGGACGCTGCTCGGCAACGGCGAGCGGGCCGGGAACGTCTGTCTCATCACGCTGGCGATGAACTTGTTCTCCCAGGGTATCGACCCCAAGCTCAACCTCACCGATCTGGACAAGACTCGCCGTGTCGTGGAGTTCTGCAATCAGCTCCCCGTGTCCGTCCGGCATCCGTGGGTCGGCGACTTCGTCTACACGTCTTTCGCGGGTTCGCACCAGGACGCGATTAGCAAAGGCCTGAACGCACGTGCCATGTCGGGCGTGGAGACCTGGGACGTGCCTTACCTGCCGGTCGACCCGCGCGACGTCGGCCGCGACTACCAGGCGCTGATACGCATCAACCGGCAATCGGGTAAGGGCGGGGTCGCGTACATCTTACGGAGCGAGTATGGCCTTGACCTGCCCCGTCGCTTGCAGATCGAGTTCGCTGCCGTCGTGCAGCATCAGGCTGATCAAGGCGGGGAGATCACCCCGCCGCAGATCTGGGAGGCATTCGCGAGCGAGTACCTGAGCAGCACAGGCGACGAGCCATCCGCTGCCCCGGTCGGTGCGGCGGGGGCGCAGGCCGCGCTTGACGAGCTCCTGCGCCCGCACGAGCTGACAGGTGTTGTACAGGACCTGCACTGTCAGCCTCCGGCGGAGCAACTCTCGACGGAATGGGTGGCCTACGCGGAAGTGGCGGCCGGCGGGGCGGTCCGCTGGGGGGTCGGGACGGCGGCCGCCCAGGGCGATGCCGTCGCACGCAGCCTGCGCTCGGCAGTCCGGCGGCTGCTGTTCGCGGCACAGGAGGCGTGATGGGAGACCCGGTTCGCTCGCACACGGGCCGGGCCGTTCCATTGCGCCGCAGGAGCGTCGACACCGACCAGATCATCCCGGCGGAGTTCTGCAAGCGGCTCGGCCGCACGGGGTACGCCGACACGCTGTTCTTCCGCTGGCGCGATGACCCGAATTATCCGCTGGCTAAACCCGAGTACGCCGGGGCCAGCGTGCTGGTCGCCGGACCGGAATTCGGCATCGGCTCGTCACGCGAACATGCCGTATGGGCACTTTGGGATTCCGGCTTCCGGGTGATCATCGCGCCATCGTTCGGCGACATCTTCCGGGCGAACGCGACCAAGAACATGCTGATCACCGCGCGCGTCGATGAGGACACTGTCGCCCAGCTTTGGGATCTGGCCGAAGATCTCCCTGAAACCGCCGTCACGGTGGACCTGACTGCCACCCGGCTGCAGGCCGGACCGCTCGTCAGAAGCTTTGAAATGGACAGCTACAGCAGGTGGCAATTGATAAACGGAATCGACGACATTGACTCCACGCTGCTGCACCAGAAGGCCATCGCCGAATACGAGGACCGTCGGCCCAGCTGGTTGCCCCGGGTTTCCAAGCCTGGGGACCCGGTAGGCATGGAGACAACCGCATGACACGCATTGCGAAACGCATGACGGGCATACAGCAGTCGGCGATCCGCAACGTGACCGCCCGTTGTGAGGCCGTCGGCGCCATCAATCTCGGCCAGGGACTTTGCCGAGTCGACCCGCCCGGGTCGCTGCTCAGCCATGCCGCGGACCGGTTCGCCGGGCTCGATCACTCCTATAGCTACGCGCAGGGTGATGTCGGCTTCCTTGACGCCATTGCGGCGAAACTCGCCAGAGATAACGGGATCGTCGCGGACCCGGCGAACCAGATCGTCGCCACCATAGGAGCAACCGGCGCGTTCACTGCGACGCTGGCGGCGCTCTTCGATCCAGGCGACGGCATCCTGCTGATCGAGCCGTATTATGGCTATCACCTCTCGGCCATCAAGCTCTTCGAACTGAACCCGGAACCTGTGCAGCTAACCGAGCCCGGCCTCCGGCTGGACCGGGATGCCCTGCGCGCGGCCGTGACCGAGCGCAGCCGCGCGATCGTCGTGTGTACCCCCGCCAATCCCAGCGGACGCCGCTTCGACCGCACTGAACTCGGTTATATCGCCGAACTCGCGCGGGAGCGTGACCTGCTCGTCATCACCGACGAGATCTACGAGTACATCTACTACAACCGGGCACCGCACCTGTCGCCCGCCACCGTTGACGGCCTAGCCGAACGGACGGTGACCATCTCGGGCCTGTCCAAGTCCTACAGCATTCCGGGGTGGCGGCTCGGCTATGCCACGGCCTCCGCCGAGCTGCTGGCCCCGATCCGGGCCGCGGCAGACACCCTCATGGTCTGTGCACCGACGCCGTTGCAGCAGCTCGGGATGCACGCGCTGGGTCTGCCCGACTCGTACTACCGTGAGCTGCGCGCCACGTATGACGCCAAAAGGAGGAGGATCGCCGACGCGTTCGCCTGTGCGGGGCTCGCCCCGAACGAGCCAGAAGGCGCTTATTACCTGCTCATCGACTGCTCGGCGCTTGGGGTCCAGACGGGCTGGGAGGCCGCCGACTACCTACTCGACCACGTCGGCATAGGCGCGGTCCCAGGGGAGGCGTTCTACCTGAACGATGTGGGAAAGCCTTTCGTGCGCGCGTGCTTCTCGGTCAAGGAAAAGGAAATCGATGACGTCGTGCGACTGCTCGAGAAGGCTAGCTTGTGAGAAGCGGCACCGTTGCTTAGACGCCTCTGAATCGGCACCCACGATGCTTATTGCCCGTTACCTGAGCTGACCAAGGACCGCCCGCGTCGCATCCGCCGTGGTCGCCACGCCGCCGATGTCCCGGGTACGAATGCCAGCTGCGAGCGCGCCTTCCACCGCATCCTCGAGTGCCGCCGCCTCCGTGGGCAGCCCGAGGCCGTACCGCAGCAGCAGGGCCGCCGAAAGGATCGCCCCGTAGGGATTGGCGACGCCCTGACCCGCGATGTCGGGGGCTGAGCCGTGCACGGGTTCGTAAAGTCCGCCGAGCGGCTTGGTCATGGGCTCGGCGGGGCTGCCAGCCAGGCTGGCGCTCGCCATCATGCCAAGGGAACCGCTGATCGGCGCGGCGGCGTCGCTCAGAATGTCACCGAACATGTTTTCCGTGATGATGACGTCGAACCGGCGAGGAGTGCTGACAAGCGCCATCGCCCCCGAGTCAACGAGCAGGTGGTCTAACCGCACGCCTGGATATTCCGCCGCGCCGAGCGCCGTAAGGACGTCACGCCACAGCCTCGAAGTCTCCAGCACGTTCGCCTTGTCGATCGAGGTGAGCCGCGCCGGGCGGCGCCGCGAGTGCGCCCGCGTACGGGCTAGCTCGAACGCTACGCGGGCAACGCGTTCGATCTCTCCCGCTGTGTAGACGCACGTGTCGAAGGCCAGGCGGTCGGCCCCTGTGCCGCGCAGACCGCGCGTTCCGGCGTAGAGGCCGCCGGTCAGCTCCCGGACGATCACCAGATCAGCGTCCTTGACGGTCTCGGTACGATACGGTCCCATGTCTGACAGCGCGGGCCACGCCCGCACGGGCCGGATGTTGGCATAGAGCCCGAGAGCCGCGCGCAGGTCGAGCAGCCCCTGGCCGGGCCGGGGTGCAGCCGGATCGGTGGGCTGGTGGGCGGTGCCGACCGCACCGACAAGCACGGCGTCGGCGGACCGGCACGCGTCGAGGACCTCGTCCGTGAGGGGCAGTCCCGTCAGTTCGATCGATGCGGCGCCGAATGGAAATGCGCTGAACTCCAAGGAGCCGACAGCTCGCAGTACTTCGACGGCGGAGTTGACGACCTCAGGCCCTACCCCATCACCCGGCAGCGTGACAATACGAGGGGACATTGTCGGCTGTCTGGTCAGGGGGTCGCAGGCAGGTCGCTGGGGGCTGCTAGACGTCCGACGACCGCGGTGGCCGCGGCGACCGAAGGTGACACCAGGTGGGTGCGCGCCCCGGTACCCTGACGTCCCTCAAAGTTCCGGTTGGACGTCGAGGCGCTGCGCTCGCCGACGGTCATGCGGTCCGGGTTTACCCCGATGCACATCGAGCACCCGGCGGAGCGCCACTCGGCGCCTGCCTCCATGAAGACCTGGTCGAGTCCCTCACTCTCGGCTTGGCGTTTCACCTGCATGGACCCTGGAACCACCAGCATGCGCATCCCGTTGACGATCTTGCGGTGCCGCAGCACCTCGGCCGCCGCGCGCAGATCCTCGATGCGGCCGTTGGTGCAGGAACCGATGAAGACGGTGTCGATAGGGATGTCGCGCATCCGCGTGCCCGGTGCCAGGCCCATGTAATCCAGCGCTCGGCTCACAGCTTCCTGCTGGGCGGGGTCGGTGAAGGAGGCCGGGTCGGGAATCGCGCCGTCGAGCGCTGTCGCCTGGCTGGGGTTGGTGCCCCAGGTAACAAAGGGGCTCAGGGTGGCGGCATCCAGCCAGACTTCCTGGTCGAAGGCAGCATCGTCATCTGTCCGGATTTCCGCCCAGTAAGCGCAGGCTTTGGCCCATTCGTCGCCCTTGGGCGCGTAGCGGCGATCCTTGAGAAAACTAAAGGTGATCTCATCGGGTGCGATCACCCCCGCCCGGGCGCCGGCCTCTATTGACATGTTGCAGATGGTCATCCTGGCTTCCATGGAAAGGGCCCGGATGGTACTGCCCCGGTACTCGATGACATGGCCTTGCCCGCCGCCGGTCCCGATCTTGGCTATGACGGCGAGGATGATGTCCTTGGCGGTGACTCCCGCCCTCAGCGGGCCCTCGACCGTCACCGCCATATTCTTGAAGGGGCGCAGCGGCAGCGTCTGCGTGGCCAGGACATGCTCGACTTCGCTCGTGCCGACCCCGAATGCTAATGAGCCGAAGGCACCGTGGGTGCTCGTATGGCTATCACCGCAGACGATCGTCATGCCCGGCTGCGTGAGACCGAGCTGGGGTCCGATGACGTGAACTATGCCCTGGTCGTGGTGGCCCATTGGAAATAGCTGAACACCGAACTCGTGGCAATTGCGCCGGAATGCCGCCAGCTGAGCGCGCGAGCTGGGGTCTGTGACGTCAACGGCGATGCTGCTGCCGTCCGGCGTGCCGCTCATCGCGGTTGGGACATTGTGATCTTCGGTGGCCACGGTCAGCTCCGGCCGGCGTACCGGCCGGCCGGCCGACCGGAGCCCTTCGAACGCCTGCGGGCT
>JASIJN010000476.1 GCA_030050125.1 Streptosporangiaceae bacterium
GGCGCTGTTCCTGACCGGGGTGTTTCCCGACTACGCCGTGGCGCACGGGCTGGGCCCGGTCAGCGCCGCCCGGCTGCTGCGGGCGGTCCGGGCGCCCGAGGGCCAGCGGGACCGGCTGGCCGCGGCCCCGGCCATAGACCTGTTCGAGTACCTGGGCGCCCGGTGGTACCGTGCCGCCTGGGGACTGGCGCCCGCCCGCACCGCCCGGCTCGCGGTCGTGGCCGAGGTGGCGGACAGGTTCCGGCAGGCCCGGCGGGTGCTCAATCACATCGCCGACCGATGCCTGTTCCCGCAGGGGAACCCCTGGTTCGCCCCGCCCGCTCCGTGACCTGACGACGAAATGGGGTCCACGATGGCGCACGGCGCCCGGCTCGGCTCGGTGGTCATGTTCGTGCAGAATCTGGACCGGTCGATGAGTTTCTACCGCCAGGTCCTCGCGCTGGAGGTCGCGGACCGGAGCGCGACCGCCGCGCTGCTGGCGGGCGACGGGTCGCAGCTGATCCTGCGGTCCATGGGCAGCGGCGCGGTGCACCCGCTCGGCGGCGTCGGCGTCCAGTACGTCATCTGGACCGCGGCCGACGAGGCGGACCTGGAGCGCTGCGAGCGGGCGCTGAAGGATCTGTCGGCCTACCGCGAATCCCGCTCCAGCGGAGAGGTCAGGGCGGTCGAGGGCCGCGACCCCGACGACATCACCTTGATCATCGTCTATCCCGGCCCGGACCAGCGGCCGCTGCATGAACTTCCGGTACGGATCTACGGCTGGTAGGAGCGGGCTCGTACCCTTGAGGGGTGCTAGGTCTTCCGGACGGCGTGCGCGGATGCCTGTTCGACCTGGACGGCGTCCTGACCCAGACCGCGAAGGTCCATGATGCCGCGTGGAAAGAGACGTTCGACGGCTACCTGCGCGAGCGTGCGCAGCAGACCGGTGAGCCGTTCGTGCCGTTCGACCCGGTCAAGGACTACGACGAATACGTGGACGGGAAGCCGCGCGCCGACGGGACGAGGTCTTTCCTGGCCTCCCGCGGGATCACGCTGCCCGAGGGCCAGGACGACGACCCGCCCAGCGCGCAGACCGTCCACGGCCTGGGCAACCGAAAGAACGAGATCCTGCTGCGGCGGATCCGCGAGGACGGGGTGGACGCCTACCCCGGCTCGGTCGCCTTCGTCCGGGCGGTCAAGGACGCCGGGCTGCCCCGCGCCGTGGTGTCATCCAGCGCCAACTGCCGCGCCGTGCTGGCCGCCGCGGGCATCGAGGACCTGTTCGACGCGCGTATCGACGCCCTGGTCGCCAAGCGGGACCACCTGCGCGGCAAGCCGGCCCCGGACACCTTCCTGGCCGGGGCCCGCGCGCTCGCGCTGAAGCCCACCGCCGCGGCGGTCTTCGAGGACGCCCTGGCCGGCGTGGCCGCGGGCCGGGCGGGCGGCTTCGGCTTCGTGGTGGGGGTCGATCGCGTCGGGCAGGCGAAGGAACTGCGGGAACACGGCGCGGACGTCGTCGTGACCGACCTATCCGAGCTGATGGAGCGCCGGTGATACTCCAGGAGGCATTCGCCGTCGAGCCGTGGACGCTGCGGGAGGTTCACCTGGACCTGGGCCTGCTGGCCCAGACCGAGTCGGTGTTCGCGCTGTCCAACGGCCATGTGGGATGGCGCGGCAACCTGGACGAGGGCGAGCCGCACGGCCTGCCCGGCACCTACCTCAACGGCGTCTACGAGATCCGGCCGCTGCCCTACGCGGAGACGGCCTACGGGCTCCCGGAGTCCGGCCAGGAGGTCATCAACGTCACCAACGGCAAGCTGATCCGGCTGTTCGTCGACGACGAGCCCTTCGACGTTCGCTACGGCCACCTGCGGGCGCACGAGCGGCTGCTCGACTTCCGGGCCGGGACGCTGAGCCGCACGGCCGAATGGGACTCCCCGGCCGGGCGGGCGGTCCGGGTCTCCTCGGTCCGCCTGGTGTCGCTCACCCAGCGGGCCATCGGGGCGATCCGCTACGTGGTGGAGCCGATCGAGAGCGGGGCCAGGATCGCGGTGCAGTCCGAACTGCTGGCCAACGAGCAGCTCCCGTCGTCCGGCCAGGATCCCCGCGTGGCCGCCGCGCTGGAGAACCCGCTGGAGCCGGAGTACCAGAACGCCAACGGCACGGCCGTCGTGGTGTCGCACTGCACCCGGGCCAGCAAGCTGCGGATCAGCGCGGCGATGGATCACGTGATCGAGGGCCCGCCCGATGTCCTGACCGAGTGCCGGGTGTTCCCCGATGGCGGCGTGGTCACCGCGGCCGTCGTGCTGCAGCCGGGCCAGAAGCTGACCGTGACCAAGTTCGTCGCCTACGGATGGTCGGGCCAGCGGTCCCTGCCGGGGGTCCGGGATCAGGTGTGGGCGGCGCTCACCGCGGCCCGGCAGACCGGCTGGGAGGGGCTGCTCGCCGAGCAGCGCGAATACCTCGACGACTTCTGGGACCGCGCCGACGTCGAGCTGGACGGGGACACCGAGGTGCAGCAGGCGGCGCGGTTCGCGCTGTTTCACGTGCTGCAGGCCGGGGCCAGGGCGGAGAACAGGGCGATCCCGGCCAAGGGGCTGACCGGTCCGGGCTACGACGGCCACGCGTTCTGGGACACAGAGACCTTCGTGCTGCCGGTCTGCACGCTCACCGTGCCCAACTCCGCCGCCAACGCGCTGCGGTGGCGGCACAGCACCCTGCCGCTGGCCATCGAGCGCGCCGCCCAGCTCGGCCTCGAGGGCGCGGCGTTCCCGTGGCGGACGATCGCCGGGCAGGAGTGCTCGGGCTACTGGCCGGCCGGCACCGCGGCCTTCCACATCAACGCCGACATCGCCGACGCGGCGGCCTGCTACGTCGCCGTGACCGGTGACCAGGAGTTCGACCGCGGCCCTGGACTGGACATACTCGTCCATACCGCCCGGCTGTGGCGCTCGCTCGGGCATCACGACGCCCAGGGGCGGTTCCACATCGACGGGGTCACCGGCCCGGACGAGTACAGCGCGATAGCGGACAACAACGTCTACACCAACCTGATGGCCCAGCAGAACCTGCTGGAGGCGGCCGAGGCGGCGAAACGGTACCCGGACCGGGCCAAGGAACTCGGCATCGACGCCGAGGAGTCGGCCAGCTGGCGGGACGCGGCCGAGGCCATGTTCATCCCGTACGACGAATCGCTCGGCGTGCACCCGCAGGCCGAGCGGTTCACCAAGCACCAGGTCTGGGACTTCGCCAACACCGGCCCGGACAAGTACCCGCTGCTGCTGAACTTTCCCTACTACGACCTGTACCGCAAGCAGGTCGTGAAGCAGGCCGACCTGGTCCTGGCCCTGCACATGCGGGGAGACGCGTTCACCGCCGAGCAGAAGGCACGGG
The DNA here is from genome assembly GCA_030050125.1 of Streptosporangiaceae bacterium. Next base: position 3,373 of record JASIJN010000476.1, read on the forward strand.
ACTTCGACTACTACGAGCCGCTCACCGTGCGCGACTCGTCGCTGTCCGCCTGCACCCAGGCGGTGATAGCCGCCGAGGTCGGGCACCTCGACCTAGCCCACGACTACCTGGGCGAGGCAGCCCTGATGGACCTGCATGACCTGGAGCACAACACCAGGGACGGCGTCCACATCGCCTCGCTGGCCGGCACCTGGATCGCGCTGGTCGCGGGCTTCGGCGGCCTGCGCTACCGGGACGGCACGCTGAGCTTCGCGCCGCGGCTGCCCGATGGCCTGACCAGGCTCGCCTTCAATCTGGTGTTCCAGGGGCGGCGGGTACGAGCCGAGATAACCCGCATGACGGTCACCTACTCCATGGCGGACGGCGAGCCCCTGGAGATCACGAATGACGGGGAGAGGATGACCCTGGCGGTCGACAAGCCGCTGACCCGGCCGATGGGGCCGGTCCCGTCCCGCCCTCGGCCCAGCCAGCCGCCCGGCCGGGAACCACTTCGCCGCAGGCCGATACCGGACGGGGCCTGACCGACCGTCTCGCTAGCCCGCATGAGTCATTTTGTCCCGGCCGCGCTGCGGACGCGGCACGGCCGGGATACTCTCGGGCGCAACCGAAGCGACACGTAGAGCTAGCCGGCCTCAGCCAGGGCGCCATACTGGTAGCGGAGAGACATGATTATTGCCATCACGCTGGTAGCGGCGATGCTGCTGGGAGTCGGCTTCGTCTTGCAGCAGCATGCCGCCGAGCAGGCGCCTCAGGCCCACTTCCTGCGCTTGAGCCTGCTCGTTGACCTGGTCAAGCGCCGCCGGTGGCTGCTCGGCTTCTGCGTGATGGTCACCGGTCAGCTGCTGTCGGCCTGGTGCGTCGGCCACCTGGCCTTGACGCTGTACGAGCCGCTGCTGGCCACCAGCCTGATCTTCGCGCTGGCACTTGCCGTCCCGCTGTCACGGCAGCGGCTGCGGGCCAGTGAGCTGGTCGGCGCCGTCATCCTGAGCCTCGGGGTGGCGGCGCTGTCGCTGACACGGCAGCCAGGGACGCCCGCGGTGTCGTTCGGCTCGTTCGCCGACTGGCCGGCCGCCGCCGGGGTCGCGGTGCTCGCCTACTGCTTCATCCACGCCGGTCACCGTCGCTCCGGCGACACGCGCGCCATGCTCACCGGGATCGGGGCGGGCCTGGTCTTCGGGATCTCCGACGCGCTGACCCGCCGCACCGTGCAGATCCTCGACGCCCACTCGATCATCGGCCTGCTGACCAACTGGCCCCCGTACTGCCTGCTGGGCGCCGCCCTGATCGCCAACTGGCTGATGCAGAACTCGTTCAGCGCCGCGCCGCTGCACGCCGGGCTGCCGGGGATCACGGCGGCCGAGCCGCTCGCGGGGATCCTGCTCGGCGTCGTGGTCTTCGGCGACAAGATCGAGATCTCGCCGGGCTTGCTCGCCGTCCAGGCGGCCGGCATCGTGGCCCTGGTGCTCGGGGTGGTCATGGTGGCCCGGGGCCCGGTGCTCAGCCAGCTGCGGCCAGGGTCGTCCAAACCGGGCCGCGCCGAACCGGACTCCCAGGCTGCGACGGGAGGCATCCCGGCGGCCCCGCCGCCGCCCCCGCCCGAC
>JASIJN010000477.1 GCA_030050125.1 Streptosporangiaceae bacterium
GGATTGCGCAGCAGGCCGCCCCAGTTGCCCGAGTGGTAGGCGCGCTCGCGCAGCCGCACCCGCAGCGTGAACGGGGCCGACCCGCGCGAGCCCAGGAAGACCGTCGGCCGCCCCGCGGCCACCCGGGGCCCGTCCGAGCCGATCAGCACGTCGGCGGCCAGGTCGTCGCGGTGCCGCGCGCAGAACTCGCTCAGCCCGGGCGAGCCGGATTCCTCGCTGGTCTCGATCAGGATCTTCAGGTTGAACCCGAGCCGGCCGCCGCGGGCGCGCAGGACACGTTCCAGCGCGGCCAGGTTGATGGTGTGCTGGCCCTTGTTGTCGGCCGTTCCCCGCCCGTACCAGCGATCCTGCTCGACCGTCACCCGCCACGGATCGAGCCCGGCGCGCCAGCGGCCGGGCTCGGCGAGCACCACGTCGGCGTGACCGTAGGTGAGCACGGTCGGCAGGCCGTCGTCCTCGTGCCGATGCGCGATGAGTAACGGGCCGGCTCCCCCGACCGGGTTGTCCAGGACCCGGGCGGTCGCTCCCAGCCGGCCTGCGGCCGGCATCATCTCCTGATCCAGGTACGCGGCCAGTTCGCCGCGGCGCGCGGGCACCCCGCTCTCGGTCCGCAGCGCCACCCGCCGGGCCAGGTCGGCCAGGAAACCACCGGAGTCGAAGTAGTCAGCCGCACCGGCAATGGCCGCAGACCGGGTCACCACCCCACCCGATCACGCGGGCCGCCCGCTGGCAATAGGACGCGGCAACGGTGCGCCGCACGGGGAGCAATGACCGCGGGTCCATTTCCGCTCCGAACTGGTGACCTAGGTCCTTGCTTATCCGGGCCGATGAGCCGTGCCGGGAACGGCCCGGCCGGCGAGACGATCAACTCGCCAAATGAGAGCCAGCCGGACCGACCGGCCCGGCCGATACAGGGAGGTATCTCAGATGCGCAGGAGGACATTCGACGCGCTCGCGTCGGTGGCCGGGCTGGTCTTGGCGGCGATCCTGCTGATCGCCGGGGGGCTGCTGCTGTGGGGCCACAACTTCGTGAACAACCAGGTCACCACCCAGCTGTCCGCACAGAAGATCGTATTCCCGACGAAGAGCAACCCCGAGTTCAAGGCGCTGCCGCCGGCCGACGCCGCGGCGATGGGCCAGTACGCCGGGCAGCAGATGACCACCGGCGCGCAGGCCAAGGTCTACGCCGACAACTTCATCGCCTTCCACCTGTCCAAGATGGGCGGCACCTACTCCCAGCTATCGGCGGCCTCGCTGGCCCAGCCGAACAACGCCAAGCTGGCCGCCCTGGTGGGCGTGGTGTTCAAGGGCACGACGCTGCGCAGCATGCTGCTGGACGCCTACGCGTTCTGGCAGATGGGGGTCATCGCCCTGTGGGGCGCGATCGTGGCCTTCGCCGGCGCGGCGATCATGCTGATCCTGTCGCTGGCCGGCCTGCTGCACGCCCGCTGGGTCTCCCCGGCCGCCGAGATCATGGCGGAGCGGCCAAAGGCCGAGAAGATCACCGCTTGATGCGCGCCGGACCATATCCGCTCAGGAGTACGGGCGGTCCTTCACCGGGACCGCCCGTACGGCAATGCCCGGGTAAGCCCTAGCCGGGGTCGCCGGGCTGGCCCAGTGCGGCCCGCACCTGGCGGGCGATCTCGACGTCCTCGCGGGCGGTGATGACCAGGGTGCGAACGCTCGCGGACGCCGCGGAGATCTCGGCATCGCCGGCTCCGGCGGCATCGTTGCGGACCGGGTCGATGATCACCCCGAGGAAGCCGAGCCCGGCGGCGGCCTCGGCCCGGACCGGCGGCTGGTGCTCGCCGATGCCGCCGGTGAACACCAGCGCGTCGAGCCCGTCCATGGCGGCCGCCATGGCCGCGATCTCCTGCCGGAGGCGGTGCGTGTGCACGTCGATCGCCAGCCGGGCCGAGGGACTGCCGGCGTCGGCGGCGGCGCGTACCTCCCGCATGTCCCCCGAGCCGTCGGGCAGCGCGGCCAGGCCGGCCAGCCCGGACGACCGCTCCAGGCCGCACTCCACCTCCGCCAGGCTCAGCCCGTGCCGCAGCAGCCACACCACCAGGCCGGGGTCGAGGTTCCCGCACCTGGTCGCCATGACCAGGCCCTCCAGTGGGGTGAAGCCCATGGTGGTATCGACGCTGACGCCGTCGCGCACCGCGGCGAGCGACGACCCGGCGCCGAGGTGGCAGGTCACCACGCGCAGCCCGCGATCGCGGCCGAGCAACCGCGCGCACCGGCCCGAGGCGTACCGGTGGGACAGCCCGTGGAACCCGTACCGGCGCAGGCCGAAGCGCTCGGTCCAGTCGCCGGGCAGCGCGTAGCGGGCGGCCGCCGGCGGCAGCCCGGCGTGGAACGCGGTGTCGAAGCAGGCGACCTGCGGCAGGCCGGGCAGGGCGGCCCGGGTGGCCCTTATCCCGTACAGCGCGCGCGGCTGGTGCAGCGGCGCCAGGTCGGTCAGCTCGCCGATGGCCGCGATGACCGCCTCGTCGATGACCGTGGCCGCGGTGAACCGGCTGCCGCCGTGGACCACCCGGTGGCCGACCGCATCCAGGCCGGGCCGCTGGCCGCGCAGGAACTCGCGCAGGCCCGCGTGCCCGGGATGGCCGTCCCATGGGTCGATGGTGAGCGCCGCCGTGACCTCGTCGGCCGGGCCGAGCACGCTGAGCTTGAGGCTGCTCGACCCGGCGTTGACGACCAGGACTCCGTTCACTAGGCCGGGGCCGGGTCGGACCAGGTCCAGTCGCGGATCTCGGGCAGGTCCTCGCCGTGCTCGCGGATCCAGGCGCGGTGCCTGACCCGCGCGTCCGCCATCTGCTGGCGCAGCCACGCGGCCGAGTTGCCCAGACCGGGAACCCGGTCGATCACGTCCATGACCAGGTGGAACCGGTCCATGTCGTTCATCACGACCATGTCGAACGGCGTGGTCGTGCTGCCCTCCTCCTTGTATCCGCGGACATGGAACTGGTCGTGGCCGGCCCGGCTGTAGGTCAGGCGGTGGATCAGCCACGGGTACCCGTGGTAGGCGAAGATCACCGGGCGGTTGGTGGTGAACAGCGCGTTGAACTCGGCGTCGCTCATCCCGTGCGGGTGCTCGGTGGCCGGCTGCAGCCGCATCAGGTCGACCACGTTGACCACCCGGACCCGCAGCCGCGGCAGGTACTGGCGCAGGATGCTGGTGGCCGCGAGGATCTCCAGGGTTGGCACGTCGCCCGCGCAGGCCAGCACGACGTCGGGCTCCTCGCCCGGGCCGTCGTTGCTGGCCCACTCCCAGATCCCCGCGCCCCGGGTGCAGTGCAGGATGGCGGCGTCCATGTCGAGCCAGTCCAGGGACGGCTGCTTGCCGGAGACGATCACGTTCACGTAGTCGCGGCTGCGCAGGCAGTGGTCGGCCACCGAGAGCAGGGTGTTGGCGTCCGGCGGCAGGTAGACCCGGATCACCTGGGCCTTCTTGTTCATCGCGAGGTCGATGAAGCCCGGGTCCTGGTGCGAGAAGCCGTTGTGGTCCTGGCGCCACACATGCGAGGTGAGCAGGTAGTTCAGCGACGCGACCGGGCGCCGCCAGGGCAGCCGCCTGCTGGTCTCCAGCCACTTCGCGTGCTGGTTGAACATCGAGTCGACGATGTGGATGAACGCCTCATAGCAGGAAAACAAGCCGTGTCGGCCGGTCAGCAGGTAGCCCTCCAGCCAGCCCTGGCAGACGTGCTCGGACAGGATCTCCATCACCCGGCCGTCGGGGGCGAGGTTCAGGTCGACGTCGATGACCCGCTCCTCCCAGGTCTTGCCGGTGACCTCGAGCAGGGCCCCCAGGCGGTTCGACTCGGTCTCGTCCGGGCCGACCACGCGGAAGTTCCGGTTCGCCCCGTTGCGCTCCATCACGTCGCGCAGCAGGCCGCCGAGCACCCGGGTCGGCTCCGAGGTGCGGGCGCCCGGCGACGGCACCGGCACCGCGTAGTCGCGGAAGTCGGGCATGGCCAGGTCGCGCAGCAGCAGCCCGCCGTTGGCGTGCGGGTTCGCGCCCAGCCGCCGGGCACCGTGCGGGACCAGGCCGAGCAGGCCCTCGCGCGGCGCCCCGTCGGCGTCGAACAGCTCCCGCGGCCGGTAGGACCAGAGCCACTCCTCGAGCTGGCGCAGGTGCTGGGGGTTGGTCTGGACCTCGGCCAGCGGTACCTGGTGGGCCCGCCAGGTCCCCTCTACCGGCAGGCCGTCCACCTCGGCCGGGCCGGTCCAGCCCTTGGGCGACCGCAGCACGATCATGGGCCACCGGGCGGACTGAGCCGGGGAGAGACGGTGCGTCATTCCTGCTGTTCCGCTCTCGGTCCGGGCCCGGCGCTGGATCGCGTGAATCGAGGTGATCGCGGCGTCGAGCGCGGCGGCCATGTCCCGGTGCATGGCCAGGGGCTCATGGCCGGTCACGTAGATCGGCTCGTAGCCGTAGCCGCGTAGCAGCCCGTCGAGCTCGTCCTCCGGTATCCGCGCCAGTACCGTCGGGTTGGCGATCTTCCAGCCGTTCAGGTGCAGGATCGGCAGCACCGCGCCGTCCCGGGCCGGGTCGAGGAACCGGTGCGAGTGCCAGCTGGCGGCGAGCGGCCCGGTCTCGGCCTCGCCGTCGCCGACCGCGCAGGCCACGATCAGGTGCGGGTTGTCCAGCGCCGCGCCGTGCGCGTGCGCCAGCGAGTACCCGAGCTCGCCACCCTCGTGGATCGAGCCGGGGGTCTGCGGGGACACGTGGCTGGGCACTCCGCCGGGGAACGAGAACTGGCGGAAAAGCTCCCGCATGCCGCCCGCGTCGCGCGGGACGCTCGGGTACACCTCGCTGTAGCTGCCCTCCAGCCAGGAGTTGGCCAGCGCGGCTGGTCCGCCGTGCCCGGGCCCGATGACGAAGATCATGGACTGGTTGTGAGTCATGATCGCCCGGTCGAGGTGGGCCCAGATGAAGTTCAGCCCGGGCGTGGTTCCCCAGTGGCCGAGCAGCCGCGGCTTGATGTGCTCGGGCCGCAGCGGCTCGGTGAGCAGCGGGTTGTCGAGCAGGTAGATCTGGCCGGCCGAGAGATAGTTGGCGGCGCGCCAGTAGCTGTCCAGCGTGCGGGCCTCCGCCTCGGTCAGCGAAGGCTGTGCCACCGTCGTCATGTCGGTCCCCCCGGGTCCGGTTGGCTGCCGCGGACAGGCGGCCACCGGTGGTCCGGGCCGCCACGGGTCATTCAACCAATCGCTCCCGGCCAGGGGGCAGAGTCGTTGGTCCCGGGATCCCCCCGGCGCGATCCCGGCGCGATCCAGGCGCCGTCGGCGTCGGCGCGGCGGGTCCCTCGCCCGCGTCGCGGTCCGTTGTCGGCATCGCGGTCCGCCGGTCCCCCGGACCTGGCGCGGCGGGCAACGCAATGCCCGATGTTTGGCGCTGAGCCATTCCTGGGAGAATCAGCTAGTAGCCAGAACTAAACGGCGAGCGGAAGGCCGCTTGGCCCGTTTTGGCCAGAAAGGCCGCCCTTTGGCCCGGCGCCATTCGAGGATGGTGCATTCAGGCGGCGGCCGCGCACAACGACGGGGGAGAATGTCCGGGGAGACAGCGCCCGCCGCCCTGGGCGGCGTACCCGCAATGGCGCACGTGAAAATGGCCCGCCCGCGGCGCGATTGAGGGACGGGCAAGCCCGTTTGTATGAGCCGCCCGGCGGGACAAATACCGGTCGATCGGTCTGCCGATGCTGCCCGGAACCCGGCCTGCGGGGACGGAACTCATGAGTCGATAGGAAAGGCTAGATGGGGCTACAAGCAGTACACACAGAGCGGCCGGACGAACGGGGGCCGGAGGAACGCACGCCCGCGCGCGAGGAACGCCGGCCTCGGCGGACGCCACGCAGGCTCGCGCACCCGGTCAGGATCATCCTGCTGGTCGTGGTGAGCGGGGCGGTGCTGGCGGGCGGCACCGCGTTCGCGGTGACGTCCGCCGTGACCTCGCGCGGCAAGACCGGGACCGCGTCCGCGGCGAACGACGCGGAGGCGGCCAACCACGCGCGCGCCGGGACCGCGATCCCGCTGCGGGTGCTGTCGATCTCCCCGGGCAGCAGCGCCGACCCGGTGACGGCCGCCGCCCCGGTGCGGGTGGTCTTCTCCGCCCCGCTGTCGCCGACGTCCCGGCTGCCGGCCATCAGCCCGGCGGTGCCCGGCCGGTGGCGGTCCTCCGGCGCGGACGCCATCGTGTTCACTCCCGCCGCCCCGATCGCGGCCGACCAGGAGATGACGCTGCTGGTCCCGGCCGGCCCGTCCGGGGTGCGCTCGGCCTCGGGCGCCGACCTGGCCGACCCGGCCGTCGCCGTGTTCCAGGCCGGAGGCTGGTCCACGCTGCGGCTGGAGGCGCTGCTCGCCCAGCTCGGCTATCTGCCGCTCAGCTTCACCCCGCGCAACGGCTCCGGCTTCCCGGCCGGGGCGGGCAGCGGCGCGGTCACGGTCAGCACGGTCAGCCAGGTCGGCACGGCCGGCACGGCCAGCCCGGCTCTGGCCGGCTCGTTCAGCTGGCAGGGCTCGTATCCGGCCGCCCTGACCAGCCAGTGGCAGCCGGGCAAGCCCGGCGTCATCCTCACCGGGGCCATCATGGCCTTCCAGGCCGATCACCAGCTGCCGCTGACCGGCACGGCCGGCCCGGTGCTGTGGCAGCACCTGCTGACCGCGGTGGAACTGGGCCAGCGCAACCGGCACGGTTACAGCTACGCGCTGGCGGACAAGGGCGCGCCGAACACGCTGACCGTCTGGCACAACGGCGTCATCGTCGCCAGCGGGCTGGCCAACACCGGCGCGGCCGTGACGCCCACCCCGGACGGCACCTGGCCGGTGTACCTGCGCCGCCGGTATCAGGTCATGCGGGGGCTGATGCCGGACGGCACCCCCTACGCGGACCCGGCGCAGTACGTGTCGTACTTCTACGGCGACTACGCGGTGCACAGCATGGACCGCACGTCGTTCGGAACGCCGCAGAGCCTGGGCTGCGTCGAGCTGCCGCTCGCCGAGGCCGGGCAGGTGTGGCCTTACCTCACCTACGGGACCCTGGTCACCGTGGCGGGCGGACCGGGGTCCGGGCGCGGCGCTGCGGACGCTCACGACGTGTCCGTCAGGACGCGTCGCCGAGCAGCGCGGCCAGTTGCCCGGCGTTGACCTGGGCGTAGTCGCTGTAGCAGTTGTTGAACAGGACGTGGGTGGCGGCGGCGCGGGCGGCCAGGTCGCTGATCCTTGGCGCCCAGCCGGCCAGTTCGGCCAGACTGTAGCGGTACCCGAACCGCTGGTGGATGTCGTTGCTGGTCCAGTTGGGCGAGTGGCCGTGGAAGCGGACGACCGCTAGGTCCGCGGTGGCGGCCAGCACCGGGGGTATCGAGCTGGGATAGCCCTGCGGCATGTCCACGCACACGTACGGCAGGTCGTGACCGGACAGGAACTCCAGGGTCTCCTGCTGGTTGTCCGGGGTCATCCAGGTCCGGTTGCGGAACTCGATGCACAGCCGTAGCGGCGCCGCCCGCCGGGCGCAGGACAGGATGTACTCCTTGTTGGCGCGGGAGATCGGGAACCACTGCGGGAACTGCATCAAGATCGCGCCGAGCTTGCCGGCCTCGCGCAGCGGCCCGAGCGCGGCCAGGAACCGGTCCCAGACCTGGTCGGCCACGGCCGGGGCCACCTGGCGCAGGTAGACCGTGGGTTTGCCGGTGTCCGGCAGGTCCGCGCGCAGATCGGCCGGCAGCGCGGTGGTGCGCGTCGGATGCTGGGTCAGCAGGCTGAACGCCTTGACGTTGAAGGTGAACCCGGCCGGGGTCCGGCTGGCCCAGGCCTGCGCCGTCGTCTCGGCCGGCAGCGCGTAGTAGGTGGCGTCCACTTCCACGAGCGGAAACCGCTCGGCGTAGAACCGCAGCCGCTTGGCCGGCGTATCCGCCTCGGGCGGATACCATCCGGACTCGATCAGCGTCCGGTCGGTCCACGAGGCGGTGCCGACCCGGATTTCTCCCATGGCACGAATCGTAGGAACCGCGCTCGCCGCGGCGCGAACCAGGCCGGGCAGCGGCGGCCGGAGCGGGCCGGGCCCGCGTCCCCCTTTTGCCCTATGAATGTGAATTCAGGTCACACCCGACTGCACCGGAACGACATTCATGAACGCACCGCTGCCCGGGCAGCCGGGAACGCCGGGTCCGCGGCCGGTACCGGGGAACAGCATGGCGCCCG
>JASIJN010000478.1 GCA_030050125.1 Streptosporangiaceae bacterium
TCGCGTACACCGGACCGCCGGCCCGCTTGCTCGCCTCGCGCCAGTACGCGGTGGCGTGCCTGGTGGTCACGAAGTGGCCGCGCAGGTGCACCCGCAGCACCAGGTCCCACTCCTCCTGCGACATCGAGAAGATCATCCGGTCGCGGAGCACCCCGGCGTTGTTGACCAGGATGTCCAGGCCGCCGAAGTACTCGACCGCGGCGGCCACCAGCCGCTCGCCGGTGGACCATTCCCCGATGTCCGCGGCGCAGATCACCGCCTGGCCGCCGACCGCGGCGATCTCACCGGCGGTGTCCTGGACGGCCGGCCCGGGCAGGTCGTTGAGGACGAGCCGGGCCCCGGCGCGGGCCAGCCCGATGGCCTCGGCCCGGCCCAGGCCCTGGCCCGCGCCGGTGACGATCGCTGTCTTGCCGTCCAGCCTGGTGGAGTCGTTCACGTTGTGGCCGCTCTCTCGGGTCCTCGAAGGTCGCCTGGTTCAGTAGCCCGGGCCGCTCAGCACGCCGCCGTCGGCGACGAACTCGCTGCCGGTCGAGTAGGACGAGTCATCGGAGGCCAGGAAGGCGACCAGCCGGGAGATCTCGACCGGCTCGGCGAACCTGGCGATCGGCAGCGACTGCAGGAACGCCGTGCCGGCCGACTGGTCGTAGGTCGCGGCGTGCTCCAGGGTCATCCGGGTGAGCACGCCGCCGGGATGCACCGAGTTGACCCGGATGCCGAACCGGCCGAGCTCCTGGGCCGCGACCTTGGTCATGCCGCGCACCGCGAACTTGCTGGCGCTGTAGGCGGACAGCCCGGCGGCCCCGGCGAATCCCTCGATCGAGGAGATGTTGACGATCGACCCGCCGCCCGCGGCCTTCATCGGCTCGATCACCGCCTTCATGCCCAGCCAGCAGCCGACGGCGTTGACCTCGAGGACGTGCCGGAAGTCGGCCAGCGGCATGTCCGCGATCGCGCCGAACCTCAGCACGCCGGCGTTGTTGACCAGGACGTCGAGCCGGCCGAAGGCCTCGGTGGCCGCGGCCACGGCGGCCGCCCAGCCCGCCTCGTCGGTCACGTCGTGGTGCACGTACCGGCAGGACTGCTCGCCGACGGCGGCCGCCAGGTACTCGCCCCGGTCGTCCAGCACGTCGCCGAAGACGACCCTGGCCCCCTCGGCCACGAAGTGCCGCACGTGCGACTTGCCCATGCCCCGGGCGCCGCCGGTGATCAGGGCCACCTTGCCGTCCAGCCTGCCCATACGTCCTCGCTCCGCCTTGCACCGGCTGACTGAAACCTGTTCTACTTTAGTACCGCCTGCCGGCCGGCGACGGGCCTAGCGAGGGTGGGGTTCATCGGTGATCACTACGCGCGCGGCGCTGCTCTACGGACCGGGCCAGGACTACAAGATCGATACGGTCGAGATCGACGACCCGGGCCCGGGCGAGGTCCTGGTCGAACTGCGCGCCTGCGGGCTGTGCCACTCGGACGAGCACGTGCGCAGCGGCGACCTGCCGCTCCCGCACTACCCGGTGATCTGCGGCCATGAGGGCGCGGGCGAGGTCGTGGCCGTCGGCGACCGCGTGACGTCCGTGGCGCCCGGAGATCACGTCGCGCTGGCGTTCATCCCTTCCTGCGGTTCCTGCCCGAGTTGCCTGGCCGGCCGGGCGTACCTGTGCGACACGGGCATGAAGCTCTTCGACACCGGGATGATCACCGACGGCCGGGTCGCGCACCGGATCGGGGGCGAGCCGGTCGCCCGGTTCTCGCAGCTCGGCGCGTTCTCGGAACGGCAGTTGCTGGCGGAGTCCTCGGTGGTGAAGGTGGATCCGGACATCCCGTGGCCCGCGGTCGCCCTGGTCTCCTGCGGGGTGGCCACCGGGTTCGGCTCGGCGGTGAACCGGGCCGGAGTCCGGGCGGGCGACACCGTGGCCGTGCTGGGCGTCGGCGGGGTCGGCATGAGCGCGGTGCAGGGGGCGCGCATCGCGGGGGCGCGGCGCATCATCGCCGTCGACCCCTCGCCGTTCCGGCGCGAGCACGCCCAGCAGTTCGGCGCCACCCACGTGTACGCCTCGCTGGACGAGGCCATCGCCGAAGTCGGCGCGCTGACCTGGGGAGCGATGTGCGACTCGGTGATCTGCACGTTCGGCGTCATGCGCGGCGAGCTGCTCGAGCCCGCGCTGACGCTCACGGCCAAGGGCGGGACCTGCGTGGTCACCTCGGTGGCGCCGATAGCCCAGTCACAGGCCGACATCAACCTGTTCCTGCTTTCGATGATGAACAAGCAGATCAAGGGGTGCCTGTACGGGTCGGAGAGTCCCCGGGTGCAGATCCCCCTGCTGCTGGGCCTCTACCGCGACGGCATACTGAAACTCGACGAGATGATCACGCAGACCTACCGGCTCGATCAGGTCAACCAGGGCTACGCGGACATCGAGGCCGGGCGGGTACTGCGCGGGGTCATCAAGTTCTGACCGCGCCGAGCCGGCCGATCAGGCCGGCGACCGCGGCCGCGTCGGTTCCCGGCGGCGGTACCAGAGCGATGACCGGCGTGTCCAGCCCGCTGGCCTGGTACTGCGCCACGCGTTCCCGGCAGTCCTCGGGGGCGCCGTGCACCACCAGCGCGTCGACCAGCGCGTCGTCGATCTTCGCCAGGGCGCCCTTGCGGTCGCCGGCCGCCCACGCCTCCCGCATCGGCCGCATGGCCTCGCCCCGGCCCAGCCACTCGTGGAACGCGGCGTAGGCGGGCACGGACAGGTAGGCGGCGATCATGCGCCGCCCGATGGCCCGGGCCAGGCCGGCGTCCGAGGTGGGGCAGACGAAGATCCGCGCGATCAGCTCGCAGCCGGGCCCGGCGACCGCGCGCACCTTGGGCACGTCCTGCGGCGCCAGCCAGTTCGTGATGGCCGCGCCCGCCTCGGCCGCCGCTAACGTGACCATCTGCGGCCGCAGCGCGGCCAGCGCGATCACCGGCGGCGTGGCGGGCGGGGAGTCCAGCCGGAAGCCGCGCACGCTGAACGTCGGGTAGTCCTCGGTGACCTTCTCCCCGGCCAGGGCCGCGTGCAGGAAGCGCAGCGTGTCGCGGGCCCGCTGGTACGGCCGGTCGAACGCGATCCCGTTCCACTGCTCGACGACCACCGAGGACGAGGTCCCGATGCCCAGCACGAACCGGCCGGGCGCGAGGTCGGCCAGGGTCGCGGCGCTCATGGCCAGCAGTGCGGGCCCGCGCGTGTAGACCGGGACGATGGCGGTCCCCAGCCGCAGCTCGCCGGACCACTGGGCGGCCAGGACCAGCGGCGTGAACCCGTCGCCGCCGCTGACCTCGGCGGTCCAGGCGTCGGTGAAGCCGAGGGCGGGCAGCCCCGCGACGATCTCGCGCTGCTGCGCCAGCGGCATGCCGGGCAGCGGGAGCGTGATTCCCCATCGCTTCACGTGGCGATCCTCTCCGGCGGTTCGAGGACGATTCTGTCACCCGGGCCTAGGATGCCGACATGGGTCCGCAGGTGCCGGATGAGCCGTTTGGTTCGCTTTTCGACGACCCCGAGCTGGAGGCCGTTTTCGCCCGGTCCTCGCCGACCGACACGCTCGCGGCCGTGCTGACCGAGGCCCGGCTGGTGCTGGCCGAGGTGGAGTACCCGCTCGACGCCGAGCTGTGGGGCTCGGACATCGTGGCCGCGCTCGGCTCGGGGGGCGACCAGGCGGACGCGATCGTCTCGGCCGCCGAGCGGTCGGGCACCCCGGAGGCGCTGGCCACCCTGCGCGTGCTGGGCGCTGTCGCTTCCGGCGCCCTGCGCGACGCGGCCAGCGCCGCCGCCGGCC
>JASIJN010000479.1 GCA_030050125.1 Streptosporangiaceae bacterium
CGAGCGCGGTCGTGCCGATGTCGATGATGATCGTCTCCTCCGGCTCGACCAGCGCGGCGGCCAGCGCGGCGATGGCCCGCTTGCGTTCGATGTTGCGAGTGCTCCGGGCCACGAAGCTGCCCTCACTGGACCGGCCGGAGGGCCGGGTGGCGCCGCCGTAGACCCGTTCCAGCAGCCCCGCGTCCTGCAGCACACGCAGATCCCGCCGGATCGTCTCGACGGACACCGCGAACTGGCCGGAGAGGTCCTCGGCCGAGACCGCGGCCTGTTCCCTGACCCGCGCGAGGATCGCCTGCCGGCGCTGGGTGGGCAGCATTCGGGCTCCGCTTCGCCAGATACGAAGATGAACGATGTTGCCTGTTAATGACCGATGTTGACCCGATCCTGACTTGATGTCAACGGGTTGGCCGGGCGGCTACGACCAGGTGCCCCACGTCAGGGTGGGCTTGGGGAGGAGCGGCGGGTCCAGGAACGCGGGCGTGCCCTCGAGGTCCAGGGCGCCGAGTGGGGTCGTCGCCGCGGCATCCCGGCGGGTCAGCGGGGGCAGGTTCCACTTCTGCTCGACCAGCCGGAGCACCGAGGTGTGATCGAGCACCTCGCTGCACACGTGACCGGGTCTGGCGTAGGGGGAGACGATCACCGCGGGAACCCGGAAGCCGTAGCGGTCGTAGCCGCGCGGGCCGGCGTCGGCGGCCTCGATCTCGGAGATGTAGGTGCTGAAGAACGGCCGCAGGCAGGCCCGGAGCCAGGCCGGCATGTACAGGACGCTGCGCCCCTCGATGTCGTCGGGCGGCGGGGCCGGGGGCGGCGGCACATGGTCGTAGTAACCGCCGTGCTCGTCGTACAGCCAGATCAGCAGGGTGTCCTTCCATCCAGGACCGTGCATGACCCGGGTGATGACCTCGGCGGCGAAGCTCTCGCCCTTGCGGATGTCCTGCGGGTTCTCCTCGGAGAACTTGCCGAAGTCGGGATCGACGATGCTGAACGCCGGGAGGGTCCCGTTGTCGGCGTCCTTGAAGAACTGCTGGGCGGTGCGCAGGTGCCGCAGGCAGTCCAGCAGCCCGAACGGGTAGAGGTCGGCGGTGAACGACTTGTTGCCCCTGACCGTGTTCACGACCGGTGGCAGCCACCGGGCGAGCGACAGCAGCCGGCGCGCCGCGACCAGGCCCGGCTTGCCGAGCAGGCGGGTGAGCAGGATCTTGACCGGCGTGACGTTGTGGTAGTTGACCCAGGAGATCCCGAACCGGTCCAGCAGGTCGAAGATCGTCCCGGCGGGCGGGTAGTCGACCATGCAGAAGGGCAGGTCGTCGATGAGCCCGTGGGCGGTGCCGGAGATCAGGAAGCGGCGGTTCGGGAAGGTCGGGCCGAGGCAGGAACAGAACCACCGGTCAGCGACCGGGAAGGTCCGGGCCAGGCCGTAATAGAACGGCAGGTCCGCCTCGGTCCAGTAGATCATGGGCGCCTTCGCGTCGGCGGTCGGCAAGGTCTCCTCGACGCTGCGCACGAACCCGTCGCAGCGGCCGTCGTCCCACTGGATGTGGCTCGCGTGCCAGGTCTGGGTCGGGGAGGAGGGCTCCTGGACCGGGCCGGGCGCATGACGGAGGCGCACGGGCTCGCCGCCCACCTCCAGGTTGACCGCGTCGGGCGCCCCATCGGGGCCGAGGGCCAGCCCGTCGCCCCGGCCGGCCAGCATCCCGAGGTAGCTGTCGTAGGAATGGTTCTCCATCATCAGCACGACGATGTGGCGGATCTGCGGCAGCAGGTCGGTGCCCGCTGGCTGACCCGGGTCGGGCAGCGCTGGATCATGAGACGTAGGATCGGGCATGCCGGGACGAACCTCCGCGATGGGGCAGGAGCCTACGGCAGGGTAGCAGGGAGGCCGAACGCCGCGAACAGCCTTGGCTCGACGAAGTTGTGATGCCCGGCAATCCGGCCGCCGGAGACCTCGATGACCTGGATCGCCCAGGGCTTGTAGCCGCCGCCGTCGGCCGGCTTGTAGGAGCCGTACGCGGCACAGCCGTTGGCCTCCGTGGCGACCAGCCGTGAGCCGCGGCACCCGCCCCCGGCACCGAGGAAGAACCGGCCCATCTCGGCCGGCCCGCGCAGCCAGAAGTTGAACGGCGGCATCGACATCACCGCGTCGTCGCGCAGCAGGCCGACAAGGGAGCTGATGTCATAGCGCTCGAACGCGTCGACGTACCGGGCCAGCAGGGCGCGCTGCTCGCCGGTGACCACGTCGGCGACCGGGGCGTCGGTCTCGCGCGCCGCCATCGTGGCCCGGGCCCGCTGCAGCGCGCTGTTCACCGACGCCACGCTGGTGCCCAGTAGCTCGGCGACCTCCGACGCCTGCCAGCGCAGCACCTCCCGCAGGATCAGCACCGCCCGCTGCCGGGGCGGCAGGCACTGCAGCGCGGTGATGAACGCGAGGCGAACCGTCTCCTTCGCCGCCGCGACCTCGGCCGGGTCACCGTCGGCGGGAAGGACCCTCGAGTCCGGAATCGGCTGCACCCACGCGTGCTCAGGGAGCGTGGCGCCGGTGAACGAGTCATTGGTCCCGGACGGCCCCATGTCCATCGGGCTGGCCCGGCGCTGGCTGCCGCGCAGCATGTCCAGGGATACGTTGGTGGCGATCCGGTACAGCCAGGAGCGCATGGACGACCTGCCCTCGAACCCCTCGATGCCGCGCCATGCGCGCACCATCGTTTCCTGCACGGCGTCGTCGGCGTCGAACACCGAGCCGAGCATCCGGTAGCAGTAGCCGGTCAGCTCGCGCCGGTACTGCTCCAGGTCGTCGGCCAGGGCCCCGCCGCGGTCGGCGGTGTCGGATTGGGCCGTCATACTGCCACCGTAGCGGGACCGGCCGACAAAAACCGGCGAGCCGGGTCGCTCAGCCGTTAGCGGGAAGCCCGGCCAGCGCCGCCTCGATCACGCTCTGCGAAAGCTCGAGGTCTTGCAGCTCGCGCGCCACGTAGTCGCCGTACGCGGTCAGGTCGAGCAGGCCGTGGCCGCACAGGGCGGTCAGGATGACCTTCTCCTCGCCGGTCTCCTTGCAGCGCAGCGCCTCGTCGATGGTGGCGGCCAGCGCGTGCGTCGGCTCCGGCGCCGGGACGATGCCCTCGGTCCTGGCGAACCGCAGCCCCGCGGCGAAGCACTCCGACTGCGGCTTGGCGATGGCCTCGATAAGCCCGAGCTCGTAGATGTGCGACAGCAGCGGCGACATGCCGTGGTAGCGCAGCCCGCCAGCGTGGATCGGGTCCGGGATGAACTCGTGGCCGAGGGTGTGCATCTTCAGCAGGGGGGTCATGCCCGCGGTGTCGCCGAAGTCGTAGGCGTACACGCCGCGGGTGAACGAGGGGCACGCCGCGGGCTCAACCGCCCGGATCACCGGGTTCATCCGGCCGGCGAGCTTCTCCCGCAGGAACGGGAACGCCAGGCCGCCGAAGTTGGATCCGCCGCCGGTGCAGCCGACGATGAGGTCGGGCGTGTCGCCCGCGAGCGCGAGCTGCTTGACCGCCTCCTCGCCGATGATCGTCTGGTGCAGCAGCACGTGGTTGAGCACGCTGCCCAGCGCGTACCGGGTGGCCGGGTCGCCGGCCGCGACCTCCACGGCCTCACTGATGGCGATGCCCAGGCTCCCGGTCGAGTCCGGGTGCTGGGCGAGCACGGCGCGCCCGGCCGAGGTGACGTCGGACGGGCTCGGATGAACGGTGGCCCCGTAGGTCTCCATCAGCAGCTTGCGATACGGCTTCTGGTCGTAGGAGGCGCGAACCATCCACACCTCGAGATCCAGGCCGAACAGCGCGGACGCGAATGCCAGCGCGCTGCCCCACTGGCCCGCGCCGGTCTCCGTGGTGAGCTTGCTCACGCCCTCGGCGGCGTTGTAGTAGGCCTGCGGGACCGCGGTGTTGGGTTTGTGCGAGCCGGCCGGGCTGCCGCCCTCGTACTTGTAGTAGATCCGCGCCGGGGTGCCCAGGTCCTTCTCCAGCCGCCGGGCCCGAAATAGCGGAGTCGGCCGCCACAGCCGGTAGACGTCCAGCACGTCCTCGGGGATCGGGATGTGCCGCTCCGGCGAGACCTCCTGCGCGATCAGTGCCGCCGGGAACAGCGGAGCCAGGTCGTCCGGCCCGACCGGCTGGCGGGTCCCGGGATGCAGCGGCGGCGGCGGGGGTGAGGGCAGGTCGGCAATGACGTTGTACCACTGCCGCGGCATCTCTGATTCCTGCAGAACGTACTTGACCTGGCGATCCATGGGATGCCCTCCTGTACTAGATCGAGGGGGCGCTTTGCACGCAACGCTAGCGGAGAGTCCGGGGCGCAAGGAAGCAGCCGTGACCCGCAGGACCCTTGTGACCTCAGTATTCTTACGTGCCCTGGTGTGAGCCGGGTCGGCCCCGAGGTCAGGAGGAATCACATGCGCGTGGACATCTGGGGCGACATCGTCTGCCCGTGGTGCTACATCGGTCACAGCCGGTTCTCTCGCGCGCTGGCGGGCTTCGAGCACCGCGACGAGGTCGAGGTGGTCTACCGTGCCTTCGAGCTAGATCCGTCGATCCCGCCCGGCCAGGCGACCCCGATTCCGGATGTGCTGGCGGCCAAGTACGGGCTGAGCCAGGCCCAGGCCCGGGAGGCCGAGGCGGGGGTGGCGGCCACGGCGGCGGCCGAGGGCCTGGAGTTCACCGCGGACCGCGCCGTGGGCAACACCTTTAACGCGCACCGCCTCGTGCAGCTCGGCCGGGAGCACGGCCTGCAGGGCCCCGTGCTCCGGCGGCTGTACCGCGCGTATTTCGCCGAGGGGCGTCCGGTGTTCGAGCCGGGCGACCTGGTCGACCTGGCCGCCGGAGCCGGGCTGGACCGCGAGGCCGCGGCCAAGGCCCTGGCAAATGGCAGCTACGCCGAGGCCGTGCGCGCCGACGAGGACCGGGCCATGGCGCTCGGGATTACCGGCGTGCCGTTCTGCGTGATCCAGGGGAAGCTCGGTGTCTCGGGGGCCCAGCAGGCCGAGACGTTCGCGCGGGCCCTGCGCCAGGCATGGGAATCTCGCTGAGGGACCCAATGGGCAAAGGGTG
This sequence comes from Streptosporangiaceae bacterium, assembly GCA_030050125.1. Next base: position 5,067 of record JASIJN010000479.1, read on the forward strand.
CCCGCCGGCCCATTCCTGACGCCATTTCGGATCGGTTGCGGGGCGCTGCCCTGCATGCGATGGTGGGGCGGTGAGATCGGGCCCGGCGGCGCATGCGCGGATGCGGTTCGCGCTGGGCCTGACGATCGTCGGCGCGGCCACGCTCATCTGCGGCCTGATGATGATGCTCGTGGGCGAGACGCTGCGGCTGAAGTCGGCGCACAGCCAGAGCCTGGTCGAGGCGGGAGTGATCGCCGCGATCTGCGGGCTGGGCTTCGGCGTCGCGCTGCTGATCGTGCTCACCCTTGGCCCGCCCGCCCGCACGCGCCGCCGGACCGGCGGTCAGCGCGCCGGGGCAGGCGGCTCCCGGGGGCCCGAGCTGGCGCCGTTGCCGTCGTCGGCCGGGTTCTTCCCGCCGCCGATCGCGCCCCGGCCGCAGCCCGCCGAGGCCTGGTCAGCGTCCGGCTATGCCGACGACGGCTGGCACCCGCTGTCGGCCGGGGCCTGGGACGACCGGACCCGCCCGGGCCGGGATCAGCGGGCGGACGAGGCCCGGGATCGTCACCCGGACGCGCGCTGGGATCACCGCCCGGACGCCGCCTGGGATCACCGGCCAGACGCGGGCTGGGATCACCGGCCGGACGCGGGCTGGGATCGCCGGCCGGACGCGGGCTGGGATCGCCGGCCAGACGCGGGCTGGGATCGTCGCCCGGACGCGGGCTGGCATCCGCAAGCCGGCGAGCGCTGGGATCGGCAGGCTCATGACGGCTGGCACCCGGATGCTCACCAAGGCCCGGATCCGAGGGCGGACGACCACAGAGGTTCCGGCCCGGCTTACACCGCGCACCCGGCCGGTCCCGATGAGTGGGATCACGCCGAGGCCGACGGCTGGGCCGCGCACGGCCAGAATGGCTGGGTTCCGCACGGCCAGAATGGCTGGGTCCCGGACGGCCAGGATGGCTGGGTCCCGGACGCCCGGGATGGCTGGGTTCCGGACGGCCAGGATGCCTGGGCTCAGGACGCCCGGCGCGACTGGATTCCCGACGGCCACGGTGGCTGGGCGGATGCGGCGCACGACCCCTGGAGCCAGTCGGCCACGGCGGCCGGGCCGCAGGCCCCGGCCTGGCCGGCCGAAGATCCCGGGTCGACGCGGTCGGCCCAGCACAG
>JASIJN010000480.1 GCA_030050125.1 Streptosporangiaceae bacterium
GCCCGGTGGCCGGGTCGGCCAGCGCCGCGACGTGCGGCGCGATCCTGGGATCCAGCCACGGCTCGCGCAGGTAGGGCGGATAGATCGTCAGCCGCTCGCGCAGCTCGAACCCCTGGGCGGCGGTGCGGCGGGCCAGGTCGGCGATCTGCGGCCAGGGCCGTTCCGGGTTCACGTGGTCCGGGGTCAGCGGGGACACCCCGCCCCAGTCGTCGATGCCCGCGGCCAGGATGGTCCGGAACTGGTCGCCGATGAGGTTCGGCGGGGCCTGGATCCGCGCGCCCGGGCCGAGGACCAGCCTGGTCACCGCGATCGTCGCGGCCAGGTCGGCCAGGTCGGCGTCGGGCACGCCGCGCATCCTGGTGTCCGGCTTGGCCCGGAAGTTCTGCACGATCACTTCCTGGATGCCGCCGTACTCGCGGGCGACCCGGCGGATCGCGAAGACCGAGTCCGCGCGCTCGGCCATGGTCTCGCCGATGCCGACCAGGATCCCGGTGGTGAACGGGACGTTGCAGCGCCCGGCGTCCTCGAGCACCCTCAGCCGGACCGCGGGGTCCTTGTCCGGGCTGGCGAAGTGCGGGGCGCCGCGCTCGGTGAAGAGCCGCCCGGCCGTGGTCTCCAGCATCATCCCCATCGACGGCGCGACCGGCTTGAGCCGCTGGAAGTCCGGCCAGGTCAGCACGCCCGGGTTGAGGTGCGGCAGCAGGCCGGTCTCCTCGAGGACGGCGATCGCCATGGCCCGGACGTAGGACAGCGTGTCGTCGTAGCCGTGCGCGTCGAGCCATTCCCTCGCCTGGCGCCACCGGTCCTCGGGCCGGTCGCCGAGCGTGAACAGCGCCTCCTTGCACCCGAGTGCCGCTCCCCCGGCCGCGATCTCGATGACCTCGTCCCGCGACAGGTAGGGTGCGGCCTGCTGGCCGGGCACGGTGGCGAACGTGCAGTAGCCGCACCGGTCCCGGCACAGCCGGGTCAGCGGGATGAAGACCTTGCGGGAGTAGGTGATGACGCCGGGCCGGCCGGCCCGCTCCAGCCCGGCGTCCCTGGCCCGCGCGGCGTAGCCGAGCAGTTCGGCGAGCTGGTCCCCGCGCGCGTGCAGCAGGACGGCGGCCTCTTCCTGGTCCAGGGCCTTGCCGTCCCTGGCCCGGGCCAGCGCGCGGCGCAGCGCCGCGGGCGGCGGCTGCCACGGGGCTGGCGCTTGGGCGGTCATGGGCCCCAGCCTAGGCGGGGGCGGTCCGGGCATCCTGGCCCGGCTCTCGCTAGGCGTCCGTGGAGAACCGGATCGCGGCCGGGCCGATCTCCGCCTGCGGCCAGACCCGCAGGCCCCGGGCCAGCTCGTTGCCGGAGGCGATCCGCGCCCCGTCGCCGATCACCACGCCGTCGAGGACCGCGCCGTCGCCGATCCTGGCGGTGCGGCCCACCGCGCTGGACCTGATCACGGCGCCCTGGCCGACGACCGCGCCGTCGAAGAGAACGCTGCCATCCACCTCGGCGTCCGGCCCGACGCGGCAGCCCGCACCGACCACGGTGCCGCCGCCGACCTTGGCCCCCGGCTCGATGACGCCGCCCGGCAGCACCAGGGCCTCGCCGCACGGCCCGGGCAGCGCCGGCGACACCAGCTCACCCAGCACCAGGTCGCGCGAGCCGCAGACGAACGCCTCGGGGGTCCCGACGTCGAGCCAGTACGAGGTGTCGACGTATCCGAGCACCAGCTCCCCGGCCGCGATCAGGGCGGGGAAGGTCTCTCGCTCGACCGATACCCGGCGGCCCCGCGGTATCCGGTCGATGACCTCGCGGCGGAAGACGTAGCAGCCCGCGTTGATCCGGTTGGTCACCGGGTCCGGCGTCTTCTCGAGGAAGGCCGTGACCCGCCCGTCGGCGTCGGTCGGGACGCAGCCGAATCTCGACGGGTCGGGCACCTCCACCAGGTGCAGGGTGACCGCCGCGCCCGCGGCCTGGTGCACCGCCACCTGAGCGGCCAGGTCGTGGCCGGACAGGATGTCCCCGTTCAGCACGATCACGGGATCGTCCGGCCCGCCGCGCAGGGCCGATGCGGCGTTGCGGATCGCGCCCCCCGTGTCCAGCGGCGTCTCCTCCTGGATGTACTCGATCTCCAGGCCGAACGAGGAGCCGTCGCCGAGGCACTCGGCGAACATCTGTGCCCGGTAGAACGTGGCCATCAGCACCCGGGTGACCCCGTACGCCGCTGCCTTGGCCAGCTGATGGGCGAGGAAGGGGACCCCGGCAGTCGGCAGCAGCGGCTTGGGCGTCGCTATCGTCAGCGGGCGCAGCCGCGTGCCCTGGCCCCCGACCAGCAGGATCGCCTCGAGAGAATCGCGCGGATTAGTCGGCATGAGCAGGCAGGTTACTAGTGTCCCTGGACCGCCGCACGTTCGTAGGACGCCGTATGCGCCTCAGCCGATGCCGCCCAGGTGAACTCCAGGGCGCGGGCGTGCCCCGCGGTGCCCAGAGCCTCCCGGCGGGCCGGGTCGTCGAGCAGCGCCCGCAGCGCGGCACGGATGCTGTCGGCGTCGGGCTCGGTGTAGGCCACCGCGTCGCCGCCCACCTCGGGCAGCGAGGTCCGGTGCGTGGTCAGCACCGGGGCCCCGCAGGCCATGGCCTCGAGCACGGGCAGCCCGAAGCCCTCGCCGGTGCTCGGGAACGCGACCACCAGAGCCCCGCCAAGGAACCCGGGCAGGTCGGTGAAGTGCAGGTAGCCGGGTCGCACCAGGCGCAGGTGGGCGGGGACGTTCGCGACCGCCTCGTCCACTTCCTCGCTCCAGCCGCTGCCTCCGGCCAGCACCAGGGCCGGCGGGTCGCTCAGATCGGCCACGGCCTCGGCCCACCCGTTGATCAGCGCGGGCACGTTCTTGCGCGGCTCCAGCGTGCCGAGGTAGGCGAGGTAGGGCTTGCCGTGCAGTCCGAGCCGGTCGGACACCTGGCGCAGCTTGTCCTCGGCGGGCCGGTGGAACAGCGCGTGGTCGACGCCGTGGTAGGCAACGTCGATCCTGGTCGGGTCCGCCCCGAGCACCCGGACCAGTTCGTCCCTCGTCGCCTTGGACGGGACGATGAGCCGGGTGGCGCGCCGGGCCGAGGTCCGGATCGCGGCCTTGTAGAAGGTCGCGGTGACCGGGCTGTGGGCGTCGGGCTCGGTGAAGAACGTCAGGTCGTGGATGGTGACCACGATCGGGGCGCCGGGGCGCAGCGGCATCGAGTAGTGCGGGGCATGGATGACGTCGGCGCTGACCTGTTGCGCCACCAGGGGCAGGCCGCTCTGCTCCCAGGCCAGCCGGGCGGGCCGGTGGGCGATGGCCGGCGGTCCGGCCACGATCCGCGCGCTCGGGACCAGCCGCCCGTATCGCTCCTCGTCGGCGCGCTGGCAGGCCACGGCCAGGTTGGCCCCCGCCGCGCCCAGGGCGCTGACCAGTCCGTCAACGTAACGGCCGACCGCGCCGCGGTCCGCGGGCACGGCGGTCGCGTCAACAAGCACACGGGGCACGACCGGTCCGGCTCCTTTCGCCAGGCCTGCCTGGGCGTACGAGACCACGGCAGGCGAACTTTGCTCTGGATGTCCCGTCAGCACCGAGCGTACGCCCTCTACGGCGGCAACGCGTCCGCGCGGCGGGGCCGGGGGCCGGATTGCCCGCAACCGGCTACCACCCGGCTACCGGCTGGCCACCGGCCCGCCGGCCGGTCCCGGGTCTACGGGCCCGCCGACGGGGTGGCCGTCGCCGACGGCGACGGCACCGTCGTG
>JASIJN010000481.1 GCA_030050125.1 Streptosporangiaceae bacterium
GGGAAGCTGCCGGTGCTGATCGGCGGGCCCGTCTGGCCCGTCGCCGTGGCGATGGGGGTGACTACCTCCGCTTTCTGGCTGGCGACGTAGGCGGTCTGGCCGTTCGGCGTGATCACGATCGCCGCGGGTCCGGCAGGCACGTCGATCGGCTTGCCCGCCTTGTTGGTGGCCGTGCGGATCGGGGTGACCGTGCTCGAAGTTCTGCTGACGACGTAGACGGTCTTGCCATTGGGCGTGATCGCGATCGCGTCAGGGTCCGCGCCCACCTTGATCGCCTTGCCCGCCTTGTTGGTCGCGGTCCGGATCGGGGTGACCGTGCTCGACGCCTCGTTGACGACGTAGACCGTCGACCCGTTGGGGGTGATGGCGAGCAACTCGGGCGACCGGCCCACCTTGATCGCCTTGCCCGCCTCGTTGGTCGCGGTCCGGATCGGGGTCACGGTGTTGGATCCCTCGTTGGCGACATAGACGGTCTTGCCGTTCGGCGTGATTACGATCGCGCCGGGGTATTTGCCCACCTTGATCGCCTTGCCCGCCTTGTTGGTCGCGGTCTGGATCGGGGTGACCGCGTCGCCGGGGGTCTGCGCCCCGGTGTCGGCGACATAAACGGTCCTCCCGTTCGGCGTGATCGCGATGCCGGACGGGTTCTGACCGACGGTGATCGCCGGGAGGGCGCTCCGGCCTCTGACCGGGGTCACCGTGTCCAGGACCGGGAACGGCGAGTCACTCTGCCCGTTGGCGTTGGTGACGTAAAACCTCACCCGTGCGGCGGCTGCTGCCGCGCGGGCTGCCGGGGCCGCTACGGCAGCACCGGAAGCGCCCGCCCCCGCCGCGACCATAGCGGCCGATGCCGCCGCGGCACCGATCACAAGTCGTAGTAAATTACGCACAGCAACCTTCCCCTCGTGCAGCCATCGGCTGGTCCGGGCCGGCGTAGCCACCATGTCCCGCTTGACAGTTCCGTTATGGGACGCAGATCCGGCTAATTCGGTTGTCATCCCACCGACCTGGTCGAAATCGCTCGTGGTCAGCCCGCTCGACGGCGGGGGCGGGAGCGGCCCGGGCGCGCGGTCCCTACACTCGCGGGTGTGAGCATGAGCATCGGCCGCCTCGACGCCGTGCCGGCCCTGGGCCGCCCCGACCTGCTGTCGCCCGCCGTGGCCGAGGCGCTGGCCGCCCTGGACGGGAAGCTGCCGGCCGGGGCCGTGGGCGTGGCGGAGATCGATCCCGAACTGGCCGACACGGCCGCGTTCTGCGAGCGGTACGGCGTCGCGCTCGACGAGTCGGCCAACTGCGTGGTGGTGGCCGGCCGACGCGACGGCGAAACCAGGTTCGCCGCGTGCGTGGTGCTGGCCACGACCAGGGCCGACGTGAACGGGCTGGTGCGGCGCCAGCTGGACGTGCGCAAGGCGTCGTTCGCCGCCACCGACGTCGCGGTGGCCGAGACCGGGATGGAGTACGGTGGGATCACGCCGATCGGCCTGCCCCCGCACTGGCCGGTCTTCATCGACGCGGCGGTCGCTGCCCGCCCCCTGGTGGTCATCGGAAGCGGCGTGCGACGCTCCAAGCTGACCCTGCCAGGGGAAGCGCTTGGCCGGCTGCCCGGAGCCGCGGTCCTGGACGGGCTCGGCCGCTAGGGGATCCAGGACACGCGGCCGTGCAGCGCCGCGTAGCCGACGAACGTGACCGTGTCGATGAGCGTGTGCGCGATGATCAGCGGCGTGACCCTTCCCCAGCGGCGGTAGAGGTAGCCGAAGATCAGGCCCATGATCGCGTTACCGATGAACGCGCCGAAGCCCTGGTACAGGTGGTAGGAGCCGCGCAGCAGCGCGCTGAACGCGATCGCCCGCCACGGGTTCCAGCCGAGCTGATCCAGCCTGCGCAGCAGGTAGCCGATCATCAGGATCTCTTCCAGGATGCCGTCGTGGGCAGCGGAGAGGATCAGGACCGGTATCCGCCACCAGACGGCCGGCAGGGACTCGGGCACCACGGTCAGGCTGAGCCCGAGGTGGAAGGCGGCCAGGTACAGTCCCAGGCCGGACCCGCCGATGACCGCGGCCAGCACCGCGCCCCTGGCGGTGTCCAGGCCGGGCTGCGTGGTGTCCAGGCCCATGTCGGCCGGCCCCTCGCCGGTCCGGGCCAGCAGGTAGAAGACCAGCACGACCGGCGCCAGCGCCTCGGCGATCCCGGCCAGTTGCAGCACCAGGTCCAGCCAGTCGTTGGTGGCCAGGGGGCCGACCAGCTGCGCCTGCTGGCTGGCCAGCGGCTGCCGGGCCAGCAGCGAGCCGATGAGGCTGAGCAGGGCGTTCAGCGCGCTCGCCCCGAGCGAGACGGCGAAGACCGCGAACAATTCCCACCGGATCATCCGATCCGAGGGCAGGCGTAGCCTGGTACCCTCCCCGAGTGCCACGTGAGGACTCTAATCGGTACGGCGGGGTCCTGACCTTCGGCGTCAGCCCGGCCGCCGGGGGCCGGCTCAGCCGGGACCGGCCGTGGCGGGCGCCCGTCGATTCTGGGGAACTGTGGACACGAGCGAGCCGAGGGACCGGCCGGGCCGCGGACCTGGCTCGGTCGCGGAAGAGCAGCCGGAGCCCGGCACCGAGCCCGAGCCAGCCCCGGCCACGGAACCGGCAGAGCCCGCCACCGAGCCCGAGCCAGCCCCGGCTCCGGAACAGGCAGAGCCCGCCACCGAGCCCGAGCCAGACCCGGCCACGGAACCGGCAGAGCCCGCCACCGAGCCCGAGCCAG
>JASIJN010000482.1 GCA_030050125.1 Streptosporangiaceae bacterium
CTCGGCCGCCGCCGCCTACCGGCACTACGGCGGCCACGGCGAGCTGCTGCAGGCGGTCAAGACCCGGGCGCTCGCGGCGCTGGCCGACGCCATGCAGGACGGGCTGGACCGGGGCGAGAGGCTGCCCGACCCGGCCGACGAGGCGGTCCGGCGGTTCCGGAACCTGGGCCGGGCCTATGTCGGCTTCGCGCTGGCGAACCCCGGCCTGTTTCACACCGCGTTCTGTCGGCCCGAGGCCGGCCAGCGGGCCGCGCCGGGCGACCTCACGGCGCGGATCGAGGCCACGCGGCCGTACCAGATACTGTCGCAGTCCCTGGCCGAGCTGGTCGCGGCCGGGCTGCTGGACCAGGCCCGGCGCCCGGTGGCCCCGATCGCGTTCTGGGCGGCGGTGCACGGGCTGGCCACGCTGCTGGTCGACGGCCCGCTGGCCGCCCTGGCCGAGCCCGAGCAGGACGTGGCGATCCAGCGCACGCTCGACATCCTCATCGACGGCATCCGGTCCCCGGTGCTGTCCTAGCCCGGTCCGGGCCCGGACCCCGTCCATGGCGGCCGCGGGCCATTTCCGAGGGAATGTTGACACCGTTCACTTCAATGGTCATACTGAAATTAGATGTGAACGGTGTAAACATCCCGAAGGAGTGGTTCCCATGATCGACGTCCAGGCCCTCAACAACGCGCTGATGGCCCTCGGGTTCTGCGTCGGGCTGGCGATCTTGCTGTCGGTCTCGATCGTGGTCGCGGCCGCGGTGGCTCAGCGGCACGAGCGCAAGGAGCACGTCCGTTCGATCGAACGCCACCTGGCCGACGTGACCAAGCAGCAGGACCCCGCCGCGGCGCGGTAATGCCCGGGCGTGCCAGCCGAGCGCTGCCCGGGCCGGGGAGCCAGCTGGCTCAGCCGCATCCGCCGGCCGGGCCCGGTCACGGCCCGCGGGTCGGGTCGGCCGGGTCCAGCGGCACCACCTTGGCCCGCAGCGTGGCGCGGTCGACGACGAGGACGTGGCGGTTGGGCAGCGGGGTCCAGCCGTCCTGGCACCACCCGGAGGACGCGACCAGCACGGTCTCGTCGGTCTCCAGGTACGCCATGTCGAAGTAGCTGTCGGTCGGGCCCACGTGACCTCGCGCGGCCAGGGCGTCGTGCGGGATCCGGTCCGGGTCGTAGAAGCACACCGCGTACAGCGCGTCCGGCGTCAGGAAGACGGAGTTCAGGCTGTTGGCAGAGAAAAGCCCGTCGATGTGGGCGGTCGTGTCGCAGAGCGCCGCGATCATGTCTCCGTGCGCCTCGACCCCGGACATCACGTGCAGGAAGTACCGCTCGCTGTCGGTGGTGCCGCCCAGCAGCCGCTCCCAGTCCGGCGGGAGCAGTTCGCCCAGCCGGTCCTGCGGATGGATCGCGCCGTTGTGCGCCATGACGATGTCGCCGAGCCGGAACGGATGGGTGTTGCGCGGCTCGACCGGCAGGCCCGGGGTAGCCCAGCGCAGGTGCACCAGGCCCATGGAGGCGAGGGGGCGGCGCGCGAGCTCGTGGTAGGCCTGCTCGTCGACCGCCCGCAGCGGGGACTTCTCGACATCCAGCCGCTCGTCGTCGTACCAGGCCATGCCCCAGCCGTCGCCATGGAACGCGGACAGCCGGGTGAACTCATGCAGCCCCGGCTCGCCCATGATCTCGGCGAGCGAGGCCGGGGTGCGGGTGCAATATCCGAGGAGTCGACACATGGTGAAGTTAGAAACTCCTAGAGGTACTTTCCCATTCCCCCGGCGACGTCGATCGACGCGCCGGTGATGTAGCTGGACCGGTCGCTGGCCAGGAATGCCACCAGGCCGGAGACCTCGTCCGGACGGCCGAACCGGCCGAGGGGAACCTCGGTCGCGGCCAGCTGCCCGAAGAACTCGTCGGCTGGCAGGTCCGGCGCCCGGCGACGATGGATGTTGTCCCACTGCGGCGTGGCCACGAAGCCGATGTTCACGCTGTTGACCAGGATCCCCTCGCGGCCGAGCTCGATGGCCAGCGCCTTGGCCAGGCTCTGGCACGAGGCCCGGTTGACCGACGAGGCGAGGAACCCCGGGTCCGGGTAACGGCCGTAGACCGCGTTGATGTTGATGACCCGCGGCGCCGAGCTCAGCCGCAGCCGCGGCAGCGCGGCCCGGGTGCAGCGGATCTGGGACATCACCTTGACCTCGAAGTCGGCCTGCCAGTCCGCGTCGGTCAGCGACTCGAACCGGCCGGGCCGGGCCCCTCCGGCGTTGTTGACCAGGATGTCGATGCCGCCCTCTGCTCCGGACAGGGCCGCGCCGGCGGCGTCGATGAACGTCGTCACCTGCTCCGGGTCGGTGACGTCGCAGCGCAGCGCGACCACCGAGCCCGCGTCGGCGCCGGCGGCCTTGCTGAGCTGGGCGGCCGTCTCCCACAGCTCGGCCTCGTTCCTGGAACAGATGACCACGCGCGCGCCCTCGGCGAGCAGCTCGGCCGCGATGGCCTTGCCCAGTCCCTTCGACCCGCCGGTGACGACCGCGCGCCGCCCCGTCAGTCCCAGATCCATCTAGGCGCCGCCCCGCGGGCCGGGGTCGGGCTCCGCGGCCTCCTGCTGCTGCGCGGCCAGCTCGAGCAGGCTCTGGCGCGGCGGGCAGAACACGTCGACCTCCAGGCAGCTGGTGTCCTTCGTCCACGCTCCGTGCGGCACCCACGCCGGGATCACCGCCACGTCGCCTCGGCGCATGGTCCGCACGTCGCCGTCGAGGTCGAAGATCATCTCCCCGTCGAGGACGATCACGATCTGCTCTTCCTCGTGGACATGCCTGGGCGCCTCGGCCCCCGGCTCGAAGCTCACGAAGTTGGCCATGGCCCGCTGGCCGAGCACCGGGCGGAACGTCAGCCCCGGCACGAACTCCGCCGAGGTGATCGAGTCGATGTGGACGTACCGTCCGGGCCCGGCCGGCTCGCCCAGCGCCTCGGTCGTGAAGTGCTTGGCAGCGTCGCTCATTTTTCCATCCCTCGCTCGCCTCCGGGCGCCTCGAGGCGCCGCCTTACTTTTCTCCCAGCGCGGTGCGGAACAGGCCGGCCAGGCGTCCTATGCCCTCGCCGATGAGGTCGTCCTCGACCCGGCTGAACGCCAGGCGCAGCTGGGACGCGCCGCCGTCGCCGGCGTAGAAGGGCTGCCCGGGGACGTAGGCCACCTTACGGGCGGCGGCCGCCGGGGAGAGCGCCACGGTATCGATGCCGTCGGGCGCGGTCACCCAGGTGAAGAAGCCGCCGCCTGGCGTGGTCCAGCCGGTGCCCTCGGGCATGTGCTCGGCCAGCGCCTTGCCCATCAGCTCGGCCCGGCGCGCGTACAGCTCGCGGGAGGCGACCAGCTGGCGGTCGAGGTGTCCGCCGCGCCCGTACTCCTCCAGCATTCGCTGGCCGAGCGCTCCCGAGCACTGGTCGGAGTTCTGCTTGGCCGTGATCAGCTGCGCGATGACCTCCGGCGGGCCGGCCGCCCAGCCGAGCCGCACCCCCGGGAAGAACGTCTTGGAGAACGTGCCGGCCTGGACCACGACGTCCGGCGCCAGCGACCACAGGCTGGGCGGCGGCGTGTGGCCACGGCCGGCGAAGTAGAGCTCGCGGTAGGCCACGTCCTCCAGGATCAGGAAGCGGTACCGGCGGGCCAGTTCGACCAGAGCCTGGCGCCGGGGGCCGCTCATGGACAGGCCGGTCGGGTTCTGGTAGTCGGGAATCGTGTACAGCACCTTGGGCCGCAGCCCGCCTGCCAGCAGGCCGGCGAGCACGTCGACCCGCATCCCGTCGTCGTCCATCGGCACGCCGCGCACGTCGGCCTCGTAGCCGCGAAACGCCATGATCGCGCCGAGGTAGGTCGGCGCCTCCACCACGACCACGTCGCCGGTGTCCACCAGGCTCTTGGCCATCAGCTCCATGCAGTCGATCCCGCCGCTGGTGACCATCAGCTCATCGGCGGCCGGGCGCCGGCCCTGCAGCGTCTCGATCCGGGTGGCCAGGTAGTCACGCAGCCCGGGCAGGCCCTCGGTCGGCGAGTACTGCAACGCGACCGCCACGTCCTGCGCCACCAGCCGGGCGGCTATCTCCCCGAGCACGTCCTTCGGAAACGTCGCCGGGTCGGGGAAGCCACCGGAGAAAGTGATCACGTCGGTGGCGCCGGCCAGGGCCAGGATCGCCGTGAGCTCGCCGCCGCCCAGCGTGCGCGTCCGCCGAGCGAAGCTCGCGGTCCAGTCTCGTTCCGGCGCCACGGTCATAATGCCTCCCGAAGTCTTGACATCGGACCCTGGCAAACGTAAGAATTCTTGCCACCAAGGCATACATTTGCCTGGATCTGCTGGCAATCATACACGAGATCATCAAGCCTCTAGCAGAGATGTCTGCCAATTGACAACCACCTCGGTACCCACCGCCGCGCCGCTGGCGCGCCTGGCCGACGTTGCCTCGCCGTCCACGCAGAAGGTCGAGCTCGACGACCTCGACCTCACCCTGCTCCGGGCGCTGGCGACGGACGCCCGGCAGTCCCAGCGAGCCCTGGCCCGGGCGGTCGGGATGTCGCCGCCGGCCATCGCCGACCGGCTGGCCCGGCTGGAGCGCGTCGGTGCCATCCGCGGCTACCGGGTGGACGTCGACTGGGCCGCGCTCGGCTACCCGGTCGTGGTCTACCTCGCGGTGACCGCGGGCCCCGGCATGGACCTCAGCCAGATCATGGGCGCGATCAAGTCGCTGCCGGAGGCCCAGGACTCCAGCGTGGTGACCGGCGCCTTCGACCTGCTGGTCCGGCTGCGGGTGCGGGATCACGCGCACCTGCGCGAGCTGCTGCTGAACAAGATCTTCCAGATTCCCGGCGTCCAGCGCACCGAGACCTTCCTGTCGCTCGCCGACGCCGAGCCTGACAACTACGCGGCGGCCCTGCTGGACCAGATGGGCCAGCTGAACAAGCCGGAGCGGGCCAGACCTGACAAGGAGTGGACCAGGTGAGCACTGTTTCCCCCGAGCCCGTGGGCCGGCTCGGCCCCGGTGTCGGTCAGCCAGGCTTCATCGCCCGGCACGGCCTGTACAGCGACCGCCAGCTCAACGCGGCGGACCTGGTCGCCGCGCGGATCGAGGAACTCGGCCTGCGCACCGTGCGCCTGGTGGTCGTGGACCAGCACGGCATGCCGCGCAGCAAGTCGCTGTCCGCAGACGCGGCCCTGGCCTCGCTGACCAACGGGCTCGACTTCTCCGGCGCGATCTACAGCCTGGACACCGGCAACCAGGTGTTCGTGCCCGCGTTCGCGCAGGGCGGCGGGTTCGGCATCGACGAGTTCACCGGCTTCCCCGACGTGGTGCTGGTGCCCGACCCGACCACGTTCCAGGTGCTGCCCTGGGTGGACCGGACCGGCTGGATGCTCTGCGACGTCTACTTCGGCACCGGCCAGCCGATGCCGCTCGACGGCCGCGGGCTGATGCGCCGCGTCCTCGGCGAGCTGGCCGAGGCCGGTTACGACTACCTGGCCGGCATCGAGATCGAGTACTACATCGTCAAGCTGGACTCCGACCGGATCACGCCGGAGAACGCCGGGTTCACCCCGCCGCCGCCCGAGGTCAGCGTCTTCGAGCGCGGCTACCAGTACCTCTCGGAGGTGCGCCTGGACGGCGTGGCCGGCACGCTGGAGGCGATCAGGGACGCGCTGTGGGAGGTCGGCCTGCCGCCCCGCGCCATGGAGGACGAGTGGGGCCCGGGCCAGATGGAGTTCAGCTTCGCGCCCATCGGCGGCCTGGCCGCGGCCGACGCGGTGGTGCTGTTCCGCTCCGCGGTCAAGCAGGTCTGCCAGCGGCGGGGCCTGCTGGCCAGCTTCATGTGCCGGCCCGCGCTGGCGAACTTCTTCTCCTCGGGCTGGCACCTGCACCAGTCGCTGATCTCGCGCCAGGACGGCAGCAACGCCTTCGCCAGCCCGGACGCGCCGCTGTCCGAGCTGGGCCGGCGGTGGGTGGCCGGGCTGCTCGAGCACGCGCTGCCGATGATGCCGTTCTCCAC
>JASIJN010000060.1 GCA_030050125.1 Streptosporangiaceae bacterium
CTCGGGCTCGGCTTCAAGGCCACCCTGCGAACAAAGCCATGCCAGGGGCGCACTGAGGGCACGTCGGTCGCCTACAGCGTCACCTTCCGGCCGCATGAGCCGGTCTTCCGCCTGAGCCGCAAGCTGGCCCGGCAAGCAGAGATCAAGCCGACGAGCCCGGCCCGGCGCCGGTACGTCGTCGATGTCAGGCCCGTTGAGTCAGTGCCGGTTCGCTGCATCGAGGTGGACAGCCCCAGCCGCCTGTACCTCGCCAGCCGGTCCTGCATCCCGACACACAATTCGACCTGCATCAATGGGCTGATCACGTCGATCCTGCTGCGGGCCACGCCGGATGAGGTGCGGCTGATCCTGATCGACCCCAAGCGGGTCGAGCTGGCCGTCTACCAGGGCGTCCCGCACCTGATCACCCCGATCATCACCAACCCCAAGCGGGCCGCGGACGCGCTGCAGTGGGTGGTGGGGGAGATGGACCGGCGCTATGACGACCTGGCGGCGTCGGGGTTCCGGCACATGGACGACTTCAACAAGGCGGTGCGCTCGGGCAAGCTCACCGCCCCGGCCGGCAGCGAGCGGACCTACGAGCCGTATCCCTACCTGCTGGTGATCGTGGACGAGCTGGCCGACCTGATGATGGTGGCCCCGCGCGACGTGGAGGACTCCGTCGTCCGCATCACCCAGCTCGCCCGGGCCGCCGGGATCCACCTGGTGCTCGCGACGCAGCGCCCGAGCGTGGACGTGGTGACCGGGCTGATCAAGGCCAACGTTCCGTCCCGGCTCGCGTTCGCCACCTCGAGCCTGACCGACAGCCGGGTCATCCTGGACCAGCCGGGCGCCGAGAAGCTGGTCGGCCAGGGGGACTCGCTGTTCCTGCCGATGGGCGCGAGCAAGCCGCTGCGGCTGCAGAACGCGTACGTGACCGAGAAGGAGATCCGGGACATCGTCGCGCACTGCGTCAAGCAGGCCGAGCCCGCCTACCGCGAGGACGTCGCCGCAGCCGAGACCCGGCAGCGGGAGATCGACGCCGACATCGGCGACGATCTCGAGCTGCTCTGCCAGGCGGCCGAGCTGGTGGTCACCACCCAGTTCGGGTCCACCTCGATGCTGCAGCGCAAGCTGCGGGTCGGCTTCGCCAAGGCGGGCCGGCTGATGGACCTGCTGGAAAGCAGGGGCGTGGTCGGGCCGAGCGAGGGCTCCAAGGCCAGGGACGTGCTGGTCAAGCCGGACGACCTGGGAACGCTGATCGGGTCCTTGCGCGGCGGCCCGGAGGGCTGAACCGGCACCCGTCCGCTGACGTTGTCCAGAACGAGTTCGGAGGGTTCCTGTGTCGTGGCCGACTCGGCCACGCGGAATACTTATTGTGCCGTCACAGTGGGTCGGCCCCGGTCGGCCGGCGGGCGGATGTCTACACTTGGTGACCGCACCCTCACGCAGGGGACTCGAAATTGGTTCGGCAGCTGTCGCCGCACCCCCGGGCGGGCGCGCAGTAGGACAAAGAGCGGAGGCGCGGCGTGAGCATCGGTGACACCCTGGCGGAGGCACGACGCCAGGCGGGTCTCACCGTTACGCAGGTCAGCCAGCGGACCTGCATCCGGGAGACGATCATCCGGGGGATCGAGCGCGGTGATTACTCCGCCTGCGGGGGCGACTTCTACGCCCGGGGGCATATCCGCAGCATCGCGCGGGCGGTCGGCGCCGACCCCGAGCCGCTGATCCGGGAGTACGACCAGACCCAGGGCGCGCCCCGGGCCATCTCGGCCGCGGACGTGTTCGAGCCGGCCACGCCCATCAAGATCAGGGACCGGCGCAGGCCCAACTGGAGCGCGGCCATGGTCCTGGCCCTGGCCGTGCTGGTGGGCTTCATCGTCTATCACGTCGTGTCAGCGTCATCGCCCGCCTCGCCCGCGGCGTCGACCTCCGGCTCGAAGCACACGGGCAGCACGACGGCCACCGGGGCCGCCAACCACAAGGCCCATCCGCAGCCGACCTCGCCCTCGCCGGCGCTGACCGACGCGGTAGTGATCCACCTGACCGCCACCGAGAACTGCTGGGTCGAGCTGACCACCGCGGCCGGCCAGCAGATCTACGAGGGCGTCGTCGCCGCGGGCAACTCCATGCACTGGACCGAGAGGCAGGCCGTCAACCTGATGCTGGGCAACCCGGGCGGCGTGTCGCTGACCGTCAACGGCAAGAACCCCGTCCCGGCCGGATCCACCAACCCGGTCACGCTCAGCCTGGGCCCCGGCCAGTCGTCGTCCGGCTGACCGCGGGGCGCCCCGCGGCCGGTACCGGGGCACGGGCCCGGTTACCGTAGTCTGCCGGTGTGTCGTCGAGCCGTCCCGCACGTACCGTGAGCCTGGTCACGCTGGGCTGCGCCCGCAACGAGGTGGACTCCGAGGAGCTCGCCGCGCGGCTCGAGGCCGGGGGCTGGACCCTGTCCGAGGGCGGCAGCGCGGACGTGGTCCTGGTCAACACCTGCGGCTTCATCCAGGCCGCCAAGCAGGAGTCGATCGACGAGCTGCTCGGCGCCGGGTCGGACGGCGCGAAGGTCGTGGCCGCCGGCTGCCTGGCGGAGCGTTACGGCTCCGGCCTCGCCGAGGCCCTGCCGGAGGCCCAGGTCCTCGGCTTCGACGACTACGGCGACATCG
>JASIJN010000483.1 GCA_030050125.1 Streptosporangiaceae bacterium
TGAGGAAGCGCAGCGGCCCGGCCCACGTGAGGCGGCTGCGCATCCGCCGCGGGCTGGCCGCGCTGCGGCTGGTCGCGCGGGGCGGGGCACGGTACGCGGGCAGTGCCCACAAATTCTTCGCGGCGGCCGGGGAGCACCGGCAGCGGCTGCGCAACGACCTGGCGCTGCAGACGGCCGAGGACGTGGCCACCACGCTCGGGGCCATGAAGGGCGTGCTGATGAAGCTCGGCCAGATGGCCAGCTACGTCGACGACGGGCTGTCGCCCGGCGTGCGGCGCACCCTCAGCAGGCTGCAGGACAGCGTGCCGCCGATGAGCCCGCAGCTCGCGGCCCAGGTGGTGGAGGAGGAACTCGGCGGGCCGCCGGAGCGGGTGTTCGCCCGCTGGGATCCCGAGCCGATCGCCGCCGCGTCGATCGGCCAGGTGCACCGGGCGATCACCCGCGACGGCCGGGCCGTCGCGGTGAAGGTGCAGTACCCGGGGATCGCCGAGACCATCGCGGCCGACCTCGGCAACGTGGCCCTGCTGCGCCGGATGCTGCGGATCACCGCGCCGAGCCAGGATGTCGACGCGCTGCTGGCCGAGCTGCGCGAGCGCGTCCTCGAGGAGCTCGACTACCGCCTGGAGGCCGACAACCAGCGCCTGTTCGCCGCCTACTACCAGGGCCATCCGACCATTCAGGTCCCGGGGATCGTGGACGAGCTGTCCGCGCGCCGGGTGGTGACCAGCGAGCTGGCGGTCGGGGCCCGGTTCGCCGAGCTGGAGAACTGGCCGCAGGCCGAGCGCGACCTGGCCGCCGAGACCATCTACCGGTTCGTGTTCCGCAGCCTGTACGAGCTGCACGCGTTCAACGGCGACCCGCACCCGGGCAACTACCTGTTCCACGCCGGCGGCCGGGTGACGTTCCTGGACTTCGGGCTGGTCCGGCGGTTCACCGCGGCCGAGCTCGAGCCCCTCATGCAGATGGCCAGGTACCTGTGCGTCGAGCATGATCCGGAGCAGTTCCGCCGGAACCTGGTCAGGGCCGGGTTCCTGCGCCCGGACGCGCCGCTGAGCACGCAGGAAGTGGTCGACCACATGGCCGTGTTCTACGACACGGTGCGAGAATCGCGGCCGCTGACCATGACCGGGGATTACTCCTCCGCGGTCGTACGACGGTTCTTCGACGTGCGCAGCCCGGTGACCGCATACGCCCAGATCCCGCGTTCCTACGTGATATTGCAGCGCATCAACCTGGGCCTGTTCGGCCTGCTCGGCGGGCTGACCGCGACCGCCAACTGGCGGGCCATCGCCGAGGAGATATGGCCGTTCGTGCTGGGGCCGCCGACCACGCTGATCGGCGAGGCCGAGGTGGCCTGGAGATCGCTACGCCGGTCCGGCTAGCGCGGGCGCGACCTTCTCCGCGACCAGCTCGAAGGAGCGAATACGGTCGTTGATGTCATAGACCATTGTGGTGAGCATTAGCTCGTCGGCGCCGGTGCGCTCGAGCAGCCCGGCCAGCTGGGCGCGGACCGTGTCCGGCGAGCCCACCGCCTGGCCCCCGAACCGGCCCCACGCGATCTCCCGTTCGCCCGGCGTGTACGGGTAGGCCGCGGCCTCCTCCGGGGTGGCCAGCGGCTGCGGCTTCCCGGTGCGCAGCCGCAGGAACGACAGGGCGGCCGGGCCGGCCAGCCACCGGGCCCGCTCGTCGGTGTCGGCGCAGATCGTGTTCACCGCGACCATCGTCTGCGGGCGGTCCAGCCAGCGCGACGGCCGGAAGTTCTCCCGGTACAGCGCCAGCGCGGGCTCGGTGTTGGCCGAGCTGAAGTGGTGGGCGAACGAGAACGGCAGCCCGAGCAGGCCGGCCAGCTGGGCGCTGTACCCGCTCGACCCGAGCAGCCACAGCGCGGGCATGTCGCCCAGGCCCGGCGTGGCGGTGATCCTGGCCGGCCCGTCGCCGCCGGTGAAGAACCCGATCAGGTCGATCAGCTCCTGCGGGAAGTCCTCGGCCGACAGCCCCTCCATCGTGCGGCGCAGCGCCAGCGCGGTGATCTGGTCGGTGCCCGGCGCCCGGCCGATGCCCAGGTCGATCCGGCCCGGGTGCAGCGCCTCCAGCGTGCCGAACTGCTCGGCCACCACCAGCGGGGCGTGGTTGGGCAGCATCACCCCGCCCGAGCCCACCCGGATCGTCGAGGTCGCCGCGGCCAGGTGCGCGATCAGCACGGCCGGCGCCGAGCTGGCGATCGACGGCATGTTGTGGTGCTCGGCCACCCAGAACCGGCGGTACCCGAGTTCCTCGGTGCGCCGGGCCAGCTCGGTGGTGTTGCGCAGCGCGTCGCCCGGCGCCGACCCGGCGGCGACCGGCGAGAGGTCAAGAACGGAAAGCGGCACCTCGGTCATATAGCTCGGCAACCGGTCACTGGCCGGGTTTCTTCCGCGGGTCGCGGGCTGGGTCGGCGTCGAACGCCGCGGTGCCCCGGCGCACCGTCTCGTCCAGCCGGGCCGAGATGTGCTCGATCACGCCGAGGGCGCGCCGCTGGTCCTCGTCCGGGATCCCGCCGACCAGGTCCTGGGCGAGCCAGCGGTAGGCCTCGAGCAGCCGGGCGAACGCGGCGTCGGCGGCGGGCGTGAGCGCCACGATCGTCGCGCGGCGGTCGCTGGGATGGGCGCGGCGTTCTACCCAGCCGTCCGCCTGCAGCGCGTCGACCAGGCCGGTGATGGTCCGGGGCGTAACTCCCACCGCCTGGCTGAGCGCGCGCATCAGAACCGGTCCCGAGGCGTGCAGGGCGGCCACGACCCGGCCCCGCGCGTAGCTCATCCCGTACTCGCGCGCCCCGAGGTCCTGGATCTCGACCAGGCGCGGCGCCAGCGCGAACAGCCGGCCCATGATCCGCTCGGCCGTGTCCATGTCGAGCGCGGCCGACAGGTCGGCCCGGCCGGCGGTCCCGGAAATTCCTACGTCAGGCACATTGTGAGCCTACTTCATTAACTGTTAGCCTCACAATATGGGCGAGGCGGAGCTGGCCGTCGAGGCGGCCGGCGTGGTCAAGTCGTTCGGCACCGTCCGGGCGCTGCGCGGGGTCGATCTCACCGTCCGGGCCGGAACGCTCGCCGCCCTGCTCGGGCCGAACGGCGCCGGCAAGACGACCCTGGTCCGCATCCTCGCCACGCTGCTGCGGCAGGACTCGGGCACGGCCCGGGTCCTCGGCCGCGATGTCCGCGCCCGCCCGTATGCGGTGCGTTCCCTGATCGGGCTCACCGGCCAGTACGCCGGCCTGGACGAGGCCCTGAGCGGCCGGGACAACCTCGTGCTGATCGGCCGGCTGGGCGGGCTCGGGCGGCGCGAGGCGGGCGGGCGCGCGGCCGAACTGGCGGAGCGTTTCGGGCTGGCGGCCGCGGTCGGCCGCTCGGTGCGGACCTACTCGGGCGGGATGCGCCGCCGCCTGGACCTGGCGGCCAGCCTGATGAACCGGCCGGCGCTGCTGATCCTGGACGAGCCGACCACCGGGCTGGACCCGGCCAGCCGGGCGGAGCTGTGGGCCGCGCTCCGGGAGCTGCGCGACGCCGGCACCACCATGCTGCTGACCACCCAGTACCTCGAGGAGGCGGACCGGTTCGCCGACGCGGTGCACGTGCTCGACCACGGCCTGATCATCGCTGCGGGCACGGCCGCGCAGCTCAAGGCGCGGGCCGGCATCCAGGTCGTGGACGTCTTGCTGGCCGGGCAGGACGCGGCGGCGGCCGCCGCCGCGCTGCGGGCC
>JASIJN010000061.1 GCA_030050125.1 Streptosporangiaceae bacterium
CCGAGCAGGCACAGCACCGGGGCGGTCACCCCGGCCCGCCGCAGCGCCAGCGCCTCGGCCACGTGCACCACCGCGAGCCAGGTCGCCCCGCCCTCCAGCGCCGCGCGCGCCGCCGGGATCATGCCGTGGCCGTAGCCATCGGCCTTGACCACCGCCATCACCGCGGCGCCGCCGACGTGCCGCGCCAGGGCCCCGACATTGTCCTTGATCGCGCCCAGGTCGATGAGCGCCTCCGGGTGACCGTCCATGACGTCCCAGTGTGCCAGCCCCGAGCGGTTGAACATCCCAAGGCGGGAATCGGCCGGAGGCCGGGGCCAGCGGCGACGGCCGGCCGGAGGTCGGCCAGTGGAGGGGGAAGGGGAGGTGGGCGGGGGCACGCCGGGGGGTTTGGGGTGGTCGTCCCCCCGAGGCCAGCACTGTGATAGGGAGACAGGGTGGTCGAACTTATTCCGAGGCGGGTCCTGTTCGGCAATCCGGAACGGGTCAGCCCGCGTATCTCCCCCGAGGGCACCCGGCTGGCGTGGATCGCGCCGCACGAGGGAATCCTCAACGTCTGGATCGCCCCCGCCAGCCCCGAGACGGGCGTGGACTGGGACCGGGCCCAGGTGGTGACCGACGACACCGAACGCGGCATCCGCCAGTTCGCCTGGGCGCACGACGGCCGGCACCTGCTCTACCTGCAGGACACCGGCGGCGATGAGAACTGGCGGCTGCACGACGTCGACCTCGACACCATGCAGCGGCGCGACCTCACGCCGTTCGACGGCGTGCAGACCCAGCTGGTGGCCATGGAGCGGAAGTTCCCGACCGAGGTGCTGGTCGCGCTGAACCGGGACAACCCGCAGCTGCACGACGTCTACCGGCTCGACCTGGTCACCGGGGAGCTGGCCAAGGAGGTGGAGAACCCGGGCTTCGTCGGCTGGGTGGCCGACGCGCAGCTCGCGGTCAGGGCGGCGATCGCGCCGCAGCCCGACGGTGGTCTCGTGCTGATGGTGCGCGACACCGGGCGGGACGAGTGGCGGCCGCTGCTGACGGTGGACGCCGATGACGCGGCGACCACCGGCCTGATCGCGTTCAGCGAGGACGGCGGCTCGCTGCTGGCGATGAGCTCGGTCGGCGCGAACACCGGCCGCCTGGTCCGGATCGACCTGGCCACCGGCGCGCAGCAGGTGCTGGCCGAGGACCCCGAGGCTGACGTGAGCGACGTCCGGGTCCAGCCCGACACCAGGGAACCCCAGATCGTGATCTTCCAGAAGGACCGGTCGGAGTACCTGGTGCTCGACCCCTCGGTGGCCGGGGACCTGGCCGCGATCCGGGCCCTGCACCCGGGCGACCCGGTGTTCACCGGCGCCGACGACGCCGACGCCACCTGGCTGGTGGCGTTCAACAACGACTCCGGCCCGATCTCCTACTTCGCCTACGACCGGAGTGCCCGGACCGGCCGCTTCCTGTTCGAGAACCGGCCGGAGCTGTCCCGCTACGAGCTGGCCTCGATGGAGCCGTTCTCGTTCACCGCCAGGGACGGCCTCACCGTGCACGGTTACGTGACGTTCCCGCCCGGCACCGGGCGCCGCGGGCTGCCCGCCGTGCTCGACGTGCACGGCGGCCCGTGGGTCAGGGACGAATGGGGCTTCAACGCCGAGGCCCAGTGGCTGGCCAACCGCGGTTACCTGTGCGTCCAGGTCAACTACCGGGGCTCGACCGGCTACGGCAAGGCTTTCGTCAACGCCGGCGACCGGGAATGGGCCGGCCGGATGCACGACGACCTGGTCGACGCGGTCGCCTTCATCACCGGGCAGGGCTGGGCCGACCCGGCCCGGGTGGCCATCTACGGCGGCTCGTACGGGGGGTACGCGGCGCTGGTCGGCGCCACGTTCACCCCGGACTTGTTCTGCTGCGCGGTGGACATCGTCGGCCCGTCCAACCTGAAGACCCTCATCGAGACGATCCCGCCGTACTGGGCCCCGATGCTGGCCCAGTTCCACCGCCGGGTGGGCGACCCGGCCGCCGACGCCGCCTTCCTCTGGTCCAGGTCCCCGCTGTCCCGGGTCCGCGACATCCGGATCCCGCTGCTCATCGCCCAGGGGGCGAACGACCCGCGGGTGAAGCAGGCCGAGTCCGAGCAGATCGTGGCCGCGCTCCGGGAGGCCGGCATCGACTACGAGTACCTGCTGTTCCCCGACGAGGGCCACGGCTTCGCCAAGCCAGAGAACCGGCTGAGGTTCTATGCGGCGGCCGAGCAGTTCCTGGCTCGTCACCTGGGCGGGCGCGCCGAAGGTTAGATAATTCCTGAACGCTCCGTCTCCCGCTCAGCCGGGCACCCGGGCCGGCAAGAGCGTGGCGCGGACCCGGCCCGGGCGCGACGGGGCGTTCAAGAACTCTGGTCTCGTGGTTCAGGCGGGCATCGGGTCGATCCCGGCCAGGTCGTCGCGGGTGACCCGGACCATGAAGATCGCGATGAGCAGCGCCAGGGCCATGATCCCGGCCGACACCACGAACCCGCGGGAGAACCCGACGGCCAGGGAGTGGTTGTAGAGCGCGGTCTCCGCCGCCTTGATCTTCTCCGGGGTCAGCTGGATCGGGTGCCCGGCCCTGGCGGCCGCGGCCGCCGCGGCCTGCCCGGCCGCGATCGAGGCGCGGAAGGTGTTGGCCACCACGGTCCAGGCCACGGTGCCGAGGACCGCCAGGCCGATCGCGCCGCCGACCTGCTGGCCGACGTTGGGCAGGCTCGCGGCCAGCCCGGCGTCGCGGTCGGCCACCCTGGACAGGGCGACCAGGGTGGCCGGCATGAACGCCAGCCCGAGCCCGGCGCCGGTCACCAGCATCGGGCCCAGCAGGCCGCCGGCGTAGGTGCTGTGCTCGTCGATCCGGGACAGCCAGAACATCCCGCCCGCGGCGATCAACGACGAGGCGATCAGCAGCGGCTTGGCCCCGATGCGCGGGACGAGCTGGGCGCTGATCCCGGCCATGGCCATGATCACGGCCACGATCGGCAGGTACGCGACCCCGGTCTTCAGCGCGCTGTAGCCCCAGACGTGCTGGACGAACAGGGTCAGGAAGAAGAACAGGCCGAACATCGACGTGCCGATGCAGAGCATGATCAGGTTGGCGGCGGTCCTGTCCCGGTTGCGGAAGATGCGCAGCGGCATCAGCGCCTGCTTGCTGCGGGCCTCGACGACCACGAACGCGGCCAGGAAGGCCACCGCCGCCGACAGCGACGCCAGCACCTTGACATCGGTCCAGTGCGAGACGCCGTTGGCCGTGGTGGCCGCGCTGGACAGGCCGTACACCAGCGCGGCGAGCCCGACCGTGCCGGTGACCGCGCCGGGCAGGTCGAACCGGCCGGTGTGCCGCTGCGACTCGCCGAGCACCCGCGGGGCCAGCAACGCCACCACGATCCCGATCGGGACGTTGACGAACAGCACCCAGCGCCAGGAGAAGTAGGTGGTCAGCAGGCCGCCGGCCAGCAGGCCGACCGCGGCGCCGCCGATGCTCATCGCGGCGTACACGCCCATGGCCCGGTTGCGCGGCGGGCCCTCGGAGAAGTTCGTGGTGATCAGCGACAGGGCGGTCGGCGCCACGATCGCGCCGCCGACGCCCTGCAGCGCGCGGGCGGCCAGCAGCCAGGCCTGCGTGGTGGCGAACCCGCCGAGCAGCGAGGCCGCGGAGAACAGGATGATCCCCGCGATGAACACCCGCCTGCGGCCGAGTATGTCCCCGGCCCGGCCGCCGAGCAGCAGCAGGCCGCCGAACGTGAGCGCGTAGGCGTTGACGACCCACTCCAGGCCGGAGCCGGAGAAACCGAGCGCGTTCTGGATGTGCGGCAGGGCGACGTTCACGATGGTCGCGTCGAGCACCACCATGAGCTGAGCTGTGGCGATGACGGCCAGGGCCAGGCCGAGGCGGCGCCGGCCGGGCGCGCCTTCGGCGCCGTCGGTGGCGCCGGGGGCTGGCAGTCGCCCTACCTCTGGCTGTGCGGTGGACATGTCGGTCTCCTTGCTGAAGAGCGTGGAAGGCTCACGTCGCGGCGGCGCGCCGGGACGTTGCGGACCTGTGGTTGCGGAATGGCGGCGGGCTATGCGCCGCTGGCCGACCTACCCCTGGTCAGCCGGTGATGAGAGTCTCGCTCACCTCCCCCGCCTCTGGTCCCCCGGCAGTCGGCGGGGTCGGCGCGCTCGGCGCGCCCTCGGTCACGGCACCTTCCGTCGGGGTGCCGTTCGTGGCGGCGTCGGTGGCCGCCCGGGTCATCTTGCGGATCAGGGCAAGCAGGCAGGTGCGCTCCTCGTGGTCGAGCACCCGCCAGGGCATACGGGCCAGGAACTCGCTCTCGACCTTGTCGCGCAACTCGGAGCCCTGCGGGGTGAGAACGAGGTTCTTGATCCGGCGGTCGGCGGTGCTCGGCTCCCGCC
Organism: Streptosporangiaceae bacterium; assembly: GCA_030050125.1. Next base: position 4,410 of record JASIJN010000061.1, read on the forward strand.
GGGCCAGCCCGCGCTTTTCCATCAGGTCGGCGATGGCGGTCACGAAGGACGGATCGCAGTGCATGAGCTTCCCGAGGTCACGCATGGCCATCGAGGAGTCGATCGCGTGCAGCGCCTTGAGGCAGAAGGCCGGCACGCCGAACCGCTGGGCGATCTGCTCGGCCCGCGAGAGCATGCCGGTGATGAGCTCACCCATGGCGTCGAGGATCTCGGTGTTGAGCTCGTCGTCGGCCCGGGAACGCGTTCCCATGCGCACCTCCTCTCGCCGGTCGCTCTCTCGCCGGCCCGCCGTGCCGCCGGCCACTGTCGTCGGCCACTGCCTCGCCGGCCGCCCGCTGTGCTGTCTCGCTG
>JASIJN010000484.1 GCA_030050125.1 Streptosporangiaceae bacterium
CCCTACGAGCGGATGCTGTACGTGCTGGGCCGGATCACCCGGACCATGCAGCGCGAGCCGATGCTCACCGAGGCCATGACCCGGGCGTTCATGTTCGCGGACCCGAGCGCCGCGGCCGAGGTCAACGCGGTCGCCCGGCTGATGGAGCAGATGCTCACCCGGGCCATGCACGACGGCGAGCCGTCGGCCGACGACAAGGCCATCGCCCGGGTCATCGGCGACGTCTGGCTGTCGAACCTGGTCGCCTGGGTCACCAGGCGCGCGTCCGCCGACGACGTGAGCAACCATCTGGAACTCGCTGCCGGGCTGCTGCTGCGCTGACCGCCGCTGGCGCGTGGTCCGGCCCGAAGCGGGCGTCAAGGCGCGCGGCGGCCCGCCGGCCGAGCCGTTGCATCGGCGCCTCCACGAGGTAGTAGGTCAGCGTGCAGCAGGCGAGCAGCGCGATAAGGAACCCGGCGCTCATCACCACCTGGACGCCGGCCGAATGCTCGCCCCGGGTGAACGGGGCGCCGTCGTAGAGGTCGAGCAGCAGCGGGTGCAGCAGGTAGACCGAGTAGCTGACCAGGCCAAGCCAGGCCAGGACGGCCGGCACCCGCAGGTTCCGCAGCGCCAGGCCGGCCGCGAACGTCAAGCCTGCCAGCGCGACGGTGGTGACCCATTCCCGCTGGTCGAGACCGGCCTGGCCGGTGGCGATGAGCGAGGGGATGTGCCAGGCCCCGGCCAAGATCGCGGCCGCGAAGACGCCGACGGCCACGGCGGCCGCCCGCCCGCGGCCGATCTGCCCCTGCTCCGCCCGGTACAGCATGGTGCCGGTGAACATCAGGGCCAGGATGGTCAGCCCCTCGTAGGGGAGCCTCCGCTCGTTGACCGCCACCAGGATCAGCCCGGTGGCCGCGGCGAGCCACGCGCCCAGCGCGCGCGGCAGCCCGCGGGAGGCCACCGCGGCGGCCAGGCCGCCGATGATCAGGACGTCCCCGGCCAGCGCGACCCGGGTCAGGCCGAGCGAACCGTACGACAGCCAGACGGTGGGCAGCACGCCGCCGAGCAGCAGCGCGCCGCCGGCGAACGCGGCGGCGATCCACCCGCTCCGCCTGTGCAGGCCGGCCGTGAACAGGGCGGTGATCAGCACGTAGAAGACCATCTCGTAGGAGAGCGTCCAGAGCACGACGATGATGTTGGTCTGGCCCAGCAGGTCGTTGAGCATGAACAGGTGCGAGAACACCGACGCGGCGACGTTGTCGTTCGTGCCCCTGACGCTGGCCAGGCCGAGGCCGTGCAATACCAGCACGGCCGCGATGGCCACGACGAACAGCGGGAACAGGCGGAACAGGCGGCCCAGCCAGAAGCTGCGGACGCTGCCCTTGCGCTCCAGGGAGGCCGGCACGATGTACCCGCTGATCATGAAGAAGACCAGGACGCCGTACAGCCCGGGGTCGAAGGCCTGGTACACCGCCGCGTGCACCGAGGGCAGCACCCTGGTGCCGAAGTGGGCGTACACCACGCAGAGGGCGGCCAGCCCCCGCAGAGCGTCGAGCCAGGCCAGCCGGCTACCGCCGGCCGGCCCGCCGGTTCGGGCTTGCGACATGCGAGGTAACGATAGCCGCCAGCCTTGACCGAAACTTTACGATAACCTGACCGAATCCTGACCGGCGGCGGGCGCTACCAGGCGCCGCCGAGCGGGGCACCGTACCAGGACTCGATGATCCGGTGGGCGATGGACACCGGCGGCGGCAGCCTGATCGCGCCGGCCGCGATGGCGGCCCGCAGTTCGTCGCGGCTGAACCAGCCGGCCTCGGCGATCTCCTCGGAGTCCACCGAGATCTCCAGGCTGCCGGTGGCGCGGGCCCGGAAGCCCAGCATCAGGCTGTGCGGCATCGGCCAGGGCTGGCTGCCCACGTAGCGGGCGTCGCCGGTGACGATCCCGGTCTCCTCCAGCACCTCGCGCGCGACCGCCTGCTCGGCCGATTCGCCGGGCTCGACGAACCCGGCCAGGATCGACACCCGCCGCTCCGGCCACATCGCGTTCCTGGCCAGCAGGCACCGGTCGGCCGGGTCGGTCACCAGCATGATCACCGCGGGGTCGAGCCGCGGGAAGTGCTCGCTCCCGTCGTTCACGCAGCGCCGGGAGTGGCCGGCCAGGGCCGGCTCGGTGACGGCGCCGCATCGCGGGCAGTGGCCGTGGGTCGCGTGCCAGTTGGCCAGGGCCACGGCATGCGTCATCAGGCCGACGTCGCGGTCGGACAGCAGCGGCCCGGCCTGCCGCAGGCTGATCGCCTTGACCCGGGGGCCCAGCCCCGCCCAGGAGTCCGGCGACAGCGACCCGGCCACCCCGAAGTAGACGACGCCGTCGGCGTCGGTTCCGAGCAGGAACCTCACCCCGTCCGGGGCCTGCCCGGGGGACACGAAGACCAGTTCCTCGACGCCGGCCTGCGCGGCCCGGGAGCCGTCAGCAGCGCCGTCGCCGCGGAGCATGACCGGGGCCTGCCCGTCCTCGACCACCAGCACGCGGGTGCCCGGGTCGGCCCAGGCCGCCGCGAGCCAGCCGGCATCGGTGCGGCGGGCCGTCGACCGGTCCACCTCGCCGCGGGCGAGCGCCAGGTCGCGCAGGCCGCCGCTGCCGCTCAGCTCGGCGGAACTCAGCTCGCCATGCCGGCTTCCCTGGTCCGGCCCGGTGCCGCGAACGTCCATGGTCCTCCTCGTGGTTGGCATCATCCCAGGTCATGCCGTCATCGGCGACCGCGTGCTAGCTGGCCTTGGCCGCCAGGTCTTCATAGGCAGGCAGGAGCTCGCGCCACCGCTGCTCGGGGTCGCATCGCTCACGTCCGGCGATGTGCGCGGCGAGGTCTTCGACATGGACCTGTATCCCGGACCCGTAAGGGGCGAGCAGGTCCGGGGGCATGCCCCGTTCCTCGAGCACCAGGATGGTCCTGTCGCCGTCGGCGGCCAGGGTGACCTCGATTTCCAGCTCGTACGGCTCGTCGTTGCCCTTGGTCACCGCCAGCAGCCGCCGCGAGGGCTCGCACTCCTCGACCCGCCCGGTACCGTCCCATCCGCTGGCGAAAAAGCGGGCCCGGAACTCGCCGCCCGGGCGCAGGTCGCCCTCGAACTCCCCGAGCCAGCGGCCCAGGCGCAGGGGATCGGTGAGTGCCGACCACAGCTCGTCGGCCTCGGCGTCGAAGCTGTCCTCCATGCGCACGACGCCCTTGCCGTCCGCTGATCGCAGGCTGCCCAGGATGCGGTCGCCCGCACCGGCATTGCTGCTCATCTGGCCCTCCTTTTGTCATCGGCTGTCATCGGCCGTCATCGGCCTCGACTTCGTCGCGCACCTGACCCGGGAGTCGGCGCGCTTCGCCGACGCCCTGCGCCAGGCCCCGCCGGACGCGCCCGTGCCGACCTGCCCTGACTGGGGCGCCGACGACCTGCTCTGGCACCTGGCCGAGGTGCAGTGGTTCTGGGGCACGATCGTGCGC
>JASIJN010000485.1 GCA_030050125.1 Streptosporangiaceae bacterium
GCGGACAGCTTCTCGCAGTGCTCACGCGCGTCGTCGAAATCCCGGCCGTGGAAGACGATGTCGGCGCCGAGCGCGCGCATCGACTCCACCTTCACCGGGTTGGCCTGCTCGGGCACGCACACGATCGCGCGCACGTCGAAGATATTCGACGCGAAGGCCACCGACTGGCCATGGTTGCCCGTCGAGGCGGTGACGACGCCACGGCCCCGCTCCCCGGCGCCGAGCTGGCTGACCAGGTTCACTCCCCCGCGGACCTTGAATGCGCCGACGGGCTGATGGTTCTCGTGCTTCACGTGCAGCCGCGCGCCGGCCACCGCGTCGAGCGCGGGATAGGCATACAGCGGGGTGGGCCGCAGGTACGGGGCGATGCGCTGGCGCGCCGCGATCACGTCGACGAGGTCCGGGATGCCGGGCGAGGACAAGGCTGGGGAGGTCATGCCTCCCTTTCTACTCCGTCCGGACGGGCCGATCACCCTCGGCGCAAGGTCAGGCCCAGCGAAGCGAACTGCTCGAATGGCCGGTGATAGCCGCGCTCGATGTGGTGGATGCCGCGCAGCGTCGACGGCTGGTCGGCAACGGCGGCGGCCAGCACGGCCGAGAACCCGGCCCGCACGTCGGGCAGCGTGACATCCGCGCCGCGCAGCTTGGACACGCCCCGGATCACGGCGGAGTGGACCGCGTTGGTGTCGTGGAAGCGGCACGCGGGCCCGCCCAGGCAGGCCGCGAACACCTCGATCTCGCACCCCATCCGCTGCAGCGCGGGGACATACACCAGCCGGTTCTCGAACACCGTCTCGTGCAGCACCGACATCCCTTCGGCCTGGGTGAACAGCACCATCAGCGGCTGCTGCCAGTCGGTCATGAACCCGGGATGGGTATCGGTGTGCACCGCGGCCGCCCGCAGCCCGGCCGGCGCCGACGCCGTGATCCACTCGTCGGTGATGTCGAACCGGGCGCCCATCCGGGCCAGCGTGGTGATCGCGGTGACCAGCCGGTCCTGCGGACACCCGTGCACCCGGACCTCGCCCCCGGTGATCAGCCCGGCCACCAGGTACGAGAAGGCCTCGAGCCGGTCGCCGGCCAGCCGGGTGGACGCCCCGCGCAGCCGCTGCACCCCCTCGATGACGATCCGCCGGTCCGGGCTCAGCTCGATGTGCGCGCCCATCCGCTGCAGGAACAGCGCGAGCTCGACCACTTCCGGCTCGGTGGCGGCGCCCCGCAGCACGGTCTTTCCCTCGGCCAGCACCGCGGACAGCAGCACGGTCTCGGTCGCGCCCACGCTCGGGTACGGCAGGTCGATCCGGGCGCCGTGCAGCCGCCCGGCCCGGGCCTTGATGCCGCTCGGGCCGACCTCCACCTCGGCGCCCAGGGCCCGCAGCGCCGCCACGTGAAAGTCGACCGGCCGCTGCCCGATCGGGTCGCCCCCGACCAGCGGCACGTAGGCCTCGCCGGTCTGGTGCAGCAGCGGGCCCAGCATCAGGATCGGGATCCGGTTGAGGCCGGTGAACGCCTCCGGCACGTGCGGCTCGACGCCGTCTCCGGCCACAATCGTGATCTCGGCATCGGAACGGACCACGTGGTAACCGATGGATTCCAGCATCGCGGCGGTGATGTCGGTGTCCCCGACCTCGGGAACGTTGCGGATCGTGCTCGGCGCGTCGCCGAGCATCGCGGCCACCATGTGCTTGGTTACCGCGTTCTTCGATCCCCGGACTCGGATATCGCCGCGTAGCGGCCCAGAAGGCTCGACTTGCCAGGTTCCGGTCACGCAGCTCACTGTACGGCCATAGCCCCTATGCCCCGGGCGAATCGGAAGGAGACCGGACCTGGTGATCATCTATGAGTGGCGCGGCGCCTTCAGCAACGCCGAGGTCAGCGCCTTGCATGGGGAGGGCTTCGGCCACGGGCCGGGCGACGACGACTGGCTCGCTCAGGTGCGGGGGCACAGCCTCGGCTGGGTCTGCGCCCGGCGCGGCGCGGAGCTGGCCGGCTTCGTCAACGTCGCGTGGGACGGAGGCAGCCATGCCTTCATCCTGGACACCGTCGTCGCCCTCCGTGAGCGGCGCCGGAGGGTGGGCACCGGCCTCGTTGCCGAGGCCGCCCGGCAGGCCCGCGCGGCCGGTTGTGCCTGGCTGCACGTTGACTTCGAGGACTACCTCCGCCCGTTCTACCTCGGCAGCTGCGGGTTCCGGCCGACCGATGCGGGCCTCATCGCCCTGTAGTCGCCCTCCCGAGAGTGACGCCGTCCGTGTCAGGCTGGTCCACATGGCGACAGTACTGGCGTTTCATGCCCACCCGGACGATGAGGCTCTGCTGACCGGCGGCACGCTGGCCCGCCTGGCCGCCGAGGGCCACCGGGTGGTCATCGTCGTGGCCACCGACGGGATCGTGCGCCGCGAACGCGCGGTCGGCGAGCGGACCCGGCTGGACGAGCTCGAGGCCAGCGCGTCCGTGCTGGGCGCCGCGCGGGTCGTGCACCTGGGCTACGCCGACAGCGGGCACGGCGCCATCCTGTTTCCCGACCCGCCGGGCCTGGTGCGGTTCGTCCGCGCGGACGTCGACGAGGCGGCCGGGCGGCTGGCCGAGCTGATCCGGGACGAGCAGGCCGACCTGCTGCTCAGCTACGACCCCCGGGGCGGCTACGGGCACCGCGACCACGTCAAGGTGCACGAGGTCGGGGCCCGGGCCGCCGAGATGACCGGCATCCGGGTGCTGGAGGCGACCCTGCCCAGGGAACTTGTCTCAGCGGTGCTCGGCCCGCTGCGCCTGATGCGGCTCGTGGTCCGGTACGGCCCGCGGGAGAGCCGCGGGTCGTTCAGCCCCCGGTCGGCGATCACGCATCGGTTCAACGTGCGCCGCTACGCGCGGCAAAAGCGTGCGGCCCTCGCGGCTCACCGGTCGTTCACCGGCTCCCGGAGCCGGGCGGCCCGCCTGGCGCGGGTCATGCTGGCCTTACCCGTCCCGGTCTTCGCGTTCCTGTTCGGCCGCGAGTGGTTCGTCGAGCCGCGCCGCTCATGCGAGACGGCCGGCGGCGACGGCCGGTAGCCACCGGAGTCAGTCTGGCCGGGAGCCCGCGAACAGCAGCGAATCCAGTCCGCGGCGGACGCCGGGCACCTCGGCCACGTGGCGGATGGCCAGGAGCGTGCCGGCCACGTACGGGTGCGGGGTCAGGCCCGGGTCATGGCGCAGGATCAGCCGCTCGCCGGGCCCGCCGAACACGACCTCGGTCGTGACCACGAAACTGGGCAGCCGGACCGAGTGGATCCGGGTGCCCGCCACCTCGGCGCCGCGTGCCTCGGCCGGGCCGTGCAGGTCGGCCACGGCCACCGCCTGGCGCGGCCGGCGCACGTCGGCCAGGGTCTCGGCGAGCTCCCGGGAGGTGCCGCTGGGCACGTCGGGCTTGGCCTCACTGGCGAAGTCCAGGATCTCCCAGTAGTCCAGGTGCTCCGCGGCCATGGCGGCGGCCCGGCGCAGCACCGCCGCCATGACCGAGAAGTTGCCCGCCGCTATCACGCCGGCGCCCCGCTCCCGGGCGAGGCCGTCCAGCTCCTGGTAGTCGGCCTCGGTCAGCCCGCTGGAGCCGATCACCGTGTGCACCCCGGCCTCGACCGCGGTCCACACGTTGCCCCGGACCGCCGTGGCGCTGGTGTAGTCCACGAGGACGTCGACCGGCGCGGACGCCATCGCCTCGGCGACCGTCGGGTACACCCATCCGTCGTTGTCCTGGCCGGTGACCTGGCCCAGGCCCTGGCCCGCCGCGGACCGGGACACGCCGGCGGTGAGGGCCAGATCGCCGGCGGCCTCGATCGCGTCGGCGATCGGCGGCGCCGCCCAGCCGGTGATGCCCGCGAAACACACGTTGATCATGACCAGCACTCTAGAGGAACCCGGTCACCTTCTCCTGGCCACGGCGCGGACGAGCGAGCGGAGCCGGCCGAGATTGACCTGGCGGAAGAGGTCAACGGAGAAGCCCAGCACCCGCTGCGATTCCTCGCCCTCCCGTGGCATCACGGGGCCACCCGGTCCCGGTGCCGGCCGGGCGCCCTCGCGCGGCGGCCGGGGTTGCGGCGGTCGCCGGGGCCCGACGGGGAAGCCGAGTACCCGGTTGGGCTCATACTCGTCTCTCATGGCCCCACGCTAAGCGACGCGGCCATGCGGCCCGGCCGGGCTCACCAGCCGATCGCGGTCCCGTAGGCCGCCCATTTGACCTCGGTGACCGTCTCGCCGGAGGGGGGGATCTCGGCGGTGGCCACGAACCGCACGCCGACCACCGCGTCGTAGTTGCACCGCTGGGCCCACTCGGCCAGGGCGTCCCGCGCCGATCCGGGATTCGGGTGCCCGCGGCTGGTCAGAATGGTCGCCCGGTTTATCACGCGGTCCCGCTGCAGGCCCTGCGGCAAAGAGTCAGTCGTCGTCATGGGGATAACGGGATCTGGCTGCGACATCGCATCAGTATGGCAGTTAATGCCCGGCCCGGACCGGACGGCCGGGCAGGGCGCCGGGCACGATCGCCCCGTCCAGCACCACCGGGGTCCCGCCGACCAGGACATGCCGGATCCCGGCCGACGGGCGGGTGCTGCTCGCATAGCTGGCCCGGTCGCTGATCTCGGCCGGGTCGAACACGACGACGTCGCCGTCGCTGCCGGGCCGCAGCCGGCCCTTGCGGCGCATCTGCGGCACCCGGTCCTGCAGCACCCGGGCCGGGAGCAGGCTGCACTTGCCCAGCGCCTCGGCCAGGCCGAGCGTCCCGCCGTCCCGGGTGAGCAGGCGCAGCGCCCGGGAGAACGTCCCGGCGCTGCGCGGGTGCGTGACCGCCGTATCCGGCACCGGCCAGGCCAGCGGGTCGGGTGCCTGACCGGGCCAGGTCAGCGGCATGGCGTCGCTGGCCACCACGGAGCCGGGGAACATCAGGGAGCGCATCAGGTGCCGGCGATCCGCCGGATCGTCCTCGTCCAGCAGCCGGATGATCACCAGCCCGCCCGGGTCGGCCCGGCGCAGCTCGCGCAGCCGCTCCTCGCTGGCCACCCGCTCGCCGGTCGGCGCGTAAGTGAGCGAGGACGGCGACAGGCCGCGCTCGCCGAGCCGCTCCGGCGCCAGGAACGCGGCGCCGATCCCGGTCATGCCCGACCCGTACGGGTAGGCCTCGGTGCTGACCCGGGCGCCCGCCGCCTGGGCCCGGGCGACCAGGTCGAGCACCCGGTCGATGTGCCGCTGCGAGGTGCTGTTGACGTGGCAGTAGTGCATCTGGGCGCCGGTCTCGGCGGCGGCCCGGACGATCTCCTCGGCGCCGTCGATGAGCGTGGCCGGTGCCATCTCGATCAGGTCCCGCGAGTGCGTGAACGTGGGCACCCCTGCCTCGGCGGCCAAGGCGGCGACCTGCAGGTACTCGTCCGGGTCGGCGCCAGGGGCATACCCGGCGAGCACCCCGATGCCGACCGCCCCGTCGGCCAGGTCGGCGGAAAGCCGGGCCAGGAGCGCGTTGATCTCCATCGGCGTGGCCGCGCGCTGCCAGGCCGGGCTCGCGATGTCGTTCAGGAACGTCATCGGCCCGCCCCCGAGCGGTATCCCGGCCACCGCCTCCATCCGGGCCATGGCCCAGGACGTGGCGAACCCGTAGTTGACCGGCCGGCCCTGGGCGGCGGCCTCGCGGTAGGCGGCGTCGACCGGGCTGACGCCCGCCTCGAGCTCGAGCGCGGTGGTGACCCCGTCCATGGCCTGCAGCCGGAGCCCGGCGATGTCGTTGACGTGGCTGTGCAGGTCGATGAACCCGGCCGTGACCACCAGGCCGGTCACGTCGAGATCGGCCCGCCCCGGCGAAAGCCCGGTCCCGACGTCGGCCACCTGCCCGCCCGCGACGGCCACGTCCCGCAACCCGTCCAGCCCGGACTCGGGATCGATCACGCGCCCCCCGCGCAGCACGACATCCCAGTCGCTCACGACGACCCTCCTCTGCTACCCGCCGGAGCCCTGGAACCAGGGTGAGCCATGAAGATCTCGAACGGGTCGCGATCGCCCAGGAGAGTAACGAGACGTCCGCGTTCAGGTCGGTTCACAGGGAACGCGCACGTCTCGGCGGCCCGCCGGCCCGGGCGCGAGACACCGACCGCGCCGGCCAGGCAGCCCCGGCAAGCGGTGCGACAAAGGCCGCCGCGCGCGGCTGAATCGCCGGCATGTGCCGCCGGGCAAGGACTCGCGCCCGCGCCGTCCAAGGTTTTGCAGACGGCACCGAGGGAACGAGACCGGTTGTTCTGCCGGCCCGATGCGGCCGGCGTCGGGGGGATTTCGCGTTGCCTGACGCGACGAACGGATGCCGTTCGACGGGGCGCACACCAGGCGCAGCAGCGTTATTCCGTGCGTCCGCGACCGGCCATCCGGCGCCGTCCCATGTAGACGAGAAGGGGTTGGACCACCTTGATCACAGATGTGCGCTCGGTCGGCGATGAGCTGCCCGAACTCGATGACCTCGCCTCCACCGAGGTCGTCAGCGCCGTCCGGCAAATGTACGCGCGACACCCGTTCCCGCCGCCTCAGCGCAAGCACAGCTACCGGCGTCACGCCGCCTATGTGCGCCAGTTCCTCCGCGACCACGGCGTCGTTCCGGCTGGCGCGCAATTCGGTGATATCGCCTGCGGGACGGGCCTGATGATGCTGGATTACGCCAAGGAGTTCCCCGAGGCGAAGTTCATCGGATACGACCTCTCCGCGACATCCGTCGGCCTGGTCAACAAGACCCTGGACGCCGAGAACGTCAGCAACGCGCGGGCCTATGAGCAGAACATCATGGCCCTCGATCAGGCGGATGAATTCGACTACATCGTGTCCTGGGGCACCGTCCACCACCTTCCCGACCCGAAGCGGGGCGTCGCGATCCTGAGCCGCGCGCTCAAGCCCGGCGGCATCCTGCGGATCGGCGTCTACGGCTACTACGGCAACTGGGAACGCCGGATCCAGCAGGAGATGATGCGCAAGGTCGCCGACCCCGACGTCATGGACGTCGACGCCCGGATCGAGATGGTGCGGGTCTGGGCCCAGGGGGACCGCAACTTCAAGAACTACTACACGGCGCCCCCGGTGGACCTGTCCGACGACAGCTGGGTCGTGGATGAGTTCCTGCACGTCTGGGAGCAGCACCTGCGCCTGTCCGACGTGGTGTCGTGGCTGGGCGAGCAGCACATGGAGACGCTGCGCATGACCGACTACTACGACCAGGAGATACCGCTGGACGTGACCTACCACACCAGCAACCCGGAGTTCGCGGACCGGGTGGCCAGGCTCCCGTTCCAGACCCAGTGCGACGTGATCGAGATGATCGCGCGGCCGTACTGGATATCCCTGTTCGCGCAAAAGGCACAGTGAAGGCACCCGGCGCAGTGCGGGGGGAGAAGGGGGCGGGCGCGAGCCAGGCGGCCCGGCTGGCGGGCTGGCCCGCCCGGGCGACGGCCGTCAACGCCGCGAAGACGGTCCGCTTCATGTCACGCGCCCTCGGCCGGGGCGGCGGGACCACGCTTCCCGGGCATGTGGCGGAGTGGATAGACCCCGGACTGCTGGCCAGCCTGGCGGCCGGCCTGCCCAACGGCTGCGTGCTCGTGACCGGCACCAACGGGAAGACGACCACCACCCGGATCCTGGCCGGCGCGGCCAGGGCCGCGGGGCTGGAGGTGATCACGAATCCGGAGGGTTCCAACATGCTCTCCGGGGTGGCCACGTCGCTGCTGGTGCGCACCAACGGGATCGGCGCCCTGAATGTCCCCGCCTCGGCGATCGGCATATTCGAGGTGGACGAGGGCGCGCTCCCCGGCGCCGTCGAGACGCTCAGCCCGCGGCTGGTGGTGATCACCAACCTCTTCCGCGATCAACTGGACCGGTACTTCGAGGTGGACTTCGTCGCCAAGCTGTGGGAGACGGCGATGTCAGGCCTGCCGGAGACCAGCACCGTGGTGCTGAACGCCGACGATCCCCAGGTGGCTCACCTCGGCGACGGCGTCCAGGCCAAGGTCATGCACTTCGGCCTGGAGGACCGGCAGTGGGCGCGGCCGGCGCTGGAGCACGCGGCCGACTCCCGGCGGTGCCCCAAGTGCAGCCACGACCTGCTCTACGACCTGAGCTTCTACGCCCATCTCGGCCACTACGCCTGCAAGGAATGCGGCTGGCGGCGCCCGGATCCCCGGTTCGCGGCCTGGAAGGTCCAGCTGAACGGGGTCGAGGGCAGCCAGACCCAGGCGTCCACGCCGTCCGGCGACAGATTGATCAAGCTGACGCTCCCCGGGCTGTACAACGCCTGCAACGCGCTGGCCGCCGCGGCAGCGGCGTCGTGCCTCGGCGTGGACCCGGATCTGGTCCAGGGAGCCGCGCGCGAAGCTGTCTGCGCGTTCGGGCGTTTCGAGCGGGTCAGGGTCGGGACCAAGCAGGCCGTCCTGCTGCTGGTGAAGAACCCGACCGGGTTCAACGAGAGCCTGCGGCTTGTGCTGTCCGCGGACGGTCCCAGGCATCTGCTGTTCGGCCTCAACGACAACGGCCCCGACGGGCGCGACGTCTCGTGGATCTGGGACGTCGAGTTCGAGGCGTGCCGGGGCCGGCTGGCCTACCTGGCGATCTCCGGGCAGCGGGCGAAAGACCTGGCGCTGCGGCTCAAGTACGCGGGCGTGTGCGGCAGCTACGGCACCCGGCCGGATCCGTCCTCGGTCGTCCCGATGCTGGGAGAGGACATGGTTCGCACGTTCTTCCGGGCCATCCAGCAGACTCCCGAAGGGGAGACCCTGTACGTGCTGTCCTCGTACACGGCGCTGTGGACGCTGCGCCGGGAACTGGTCCAGCGGGGGTACCTGGCGCCGTTCTGGCGCCAGGTCCAGACGGCCGGAGCGTGACCAGATGAAACTCGTTCTCGGCTATCTCTACCCGAGCGTGATGAGCCAGTACGGCGACCGCGGCAACGTGCTGACGATCGTGAACCGCTGCCACTGGCGCGGCATCGACGTCGAGATCGACGAGCTCGAGGTGGGCGACCGGGTGGACCCGGACCGGGTGGACCTGCTGCTCACCGGCGGCGGGGCCGACACCCACCAGCGCCTGGTCTTCGAGGACCTGCTGCAGGTGAAGGGGGACGGGATCCGCCAGGCCGTGGAGGACGGCGCGGCGGCCTTCGCGGTCTGCGCCGGCTATCAGCTGTGGGGCCACTACTACCGGACGGCCAGCGGGGAGGACCTGCCCGGGCTCGGCGTGTTCCCCGCGCACACGGTTCACCGGGCCAACCAGACCGGCACGCTGCTGGACACCATCACCAAGGCCGGGAGCACCCGGGCCGTCGGCAACCTGGTCGTCCAGTGGGGCTCGCGGGTCCTGGTCGGCTTCGAGAATCACGGCGGCCGGACCTACCTGGACGCGCAGGCGCGGCCCTTCGGCCGGGTCCTGGCCGGCGCCGGGAACAACTCCGAGGACGGCTCGGAGGGCGTCGTCTACAAGAACGCGATCGGCACCTACATGCACGGCCCGGCCTTCCCGAAGAACCCGGTCCTGGCCGACCACATGATCAAGACCGCGCTGGCCAGGCGGTACGGCTCGGTGACCCTGGACCGCCTGGACGACGCCCAGGAGAACTCCGCCCGCCAGCAGGCCCTGGAACAGGTGAGCCGGCCGGGCCGCTGGCGTCGCCTCTGGAGCGACGGCATCGGCTGACCGGCCGGGTCCAGCCCCAGTCGGCCCGATTGATCCCGGTCGGCCCCTTCTCGCCCCCGTGGCCCACCGAGGGCGATCGCGATTAAAGATCCGTCACCTGACCGATGTCTCGCGATGCAACTTGCAGCAGCATTTGTCGGGCAACTGCTAGTGCGATCCGGCATCAACACTGGCCAGATCCTTCGCCGGAGGTCGGGGCCATGATCGGTCGGCTGGGTGGCGGCAGTGGAGAAAGGCGGGATCGTTGGACATCGACCGGCTGCGGGAGAGCTTCGGCCGTGTCGCGATGCACGGTGATGAGCTACCGCTGTTCTTCTACTCCGACCTGTTCATCAAGCATCCCGAGGTGCGGGACCTGTTTCCGGTCTCGATGGCGGCGCAGCGCGGCCACCTGGTCGACGCGCTGGTAAAGATCGTTTCCAACGTGGACAGCATCCAGGATCTGACCACGTTCCTGCAGGGGCTGGGCCGCGACCACCGGAGGTTCGGCGCGGTCGCCGATCACTATGACGCGGTGGGCGCCAGCCTGCTGGCGACCTTGGAGCATTTCTCCGGGCCGGCCTGGACTCCCGAGCTGGCCGCGGACTGGAAGGAAGCCTACGATCTCATCGCCTCGGTCATGACCGAGGCGGCGCGGGCCGACGAGCAGCTGCACCCGGCCTACTGGCGGGGCACGGTCGTCGCCCATGAACGCCGGAGTTTCGACATCTCGGTGTTGTCCGTCCGGCCCGAGCCGCGCCTGGACTACCTGCCCGGGCAGTCGGTGGCGATCGAATGCGAGAGTCGCCCGAAGCTATGGCGCTACTACTCGATCGCGAACGCCCCGCGCCCGGACGGGCTGCTGGAGTTTCATGTCCGGCTGATCAACGGCGGCGCGGTGAGCATGGCGCTGACCAGCGACGCGATCGTCGACACCGAGCTCAGGCTGGGTTCTCCGGTCGGCGTGCTCACGCTCGCCGAGCCCGCTGCCCGGGACCTGTTGCTCGTGGCGGGCAGCACCGGGCTCGCCCCGCTGAAGGCCATCCTCGAGCAGGTGGCGGCGCTGCCGGAGCCGCCCCAGGTGCACCTGTTCTTTGGCGCGCGGACCGCCGACGGACTGTACGACCTGGACAACCTGGAGAAGACGGCCGCCCAGTATCCGTGGCTGACCGTGACCGCGGCCGTGTCGGCCGACCCCGCGTTCGACGGCGAGACCGGCAGCCTTCCGGACGTGGTGGCCCGGCACGGCAACTGGTCCGGGCGCGATGTCTACCTGGCCGGCCCGACCGAGATGGTCAAGGAGACCGTCACCCGGCTGACCGCGGCGGGCGTGGCGCACGATCACATTCACATTGAGGACTTCGGGTGGAGCGAGCCTTGACAACAGCATGGTTCGACGAGGAGAACAGGCTGACTCCTGACGAACTTCAGACCATGACGTTTCCGACCACGCGGCTCGGGAGGCGCGGGTACGAGGAGGCGCCCGTCAACCGGTTCCTGCGCGAGGTGCACGCGGAGTTCGTCCGCCTGGTGAACGAGCGCGCATCGCTGTGGCAGGAGGTGCAGCGGCTGCGGCAGCGGATCCTGGCCGGCGAGGTCGGCTCCGGCGACGAGCGAGGGGTGCTGTTCGGGGAGGCGGACGCGCACGTGCACGCGGTGCGGATACTGTCCACCGCCCAGATGACCGCCGACCGGTACGTGGCCGACGCTCAGGCGTACAGCAGCCGGGTCACCGAGGAGGCCAGGCTGCGCCGTTATGAGATCCTGCGCGAGGCCCAGGAGCACTCGAGCATGATCCTCGAAGACGCCCACGCCAAGGCCCGCGACGCGGCGGTCACCGCGCTGAACGGCTCGGTGCCGCCGCAGACCGACCGCGAGCGGCGGGCCGCGCAGGCCGAGCTGGCGTACCTGCGCACCTACAGCGGCGTGTACCGGGAGCACCTGCGGGCCTACACCGAGGGCATCCTGCGCGGCATCGAAGAGTGGGAGCGCAAGGAGGCGGCCTCGCTCCAGCAGGCGGCGTCAGTCGAGGAAACGGCACTTGGGTATGCCGAGCGCCGGAGCATCGGCAAGTGACCGCGGCGCATCCCGGCCCGGTACCCGGCCATCCAGGTCCGGGACCCGGCCGGGAACACCGGCCTCGGCGGCCAGCGCGTTCTCGTGGAACAACTCGCTGACCCGGGCTGGCGCGTCGTGGCGGTAGAAGTTCGGCGACTGATCGAAATTGTCGTAGTAGCGGTGAAAGACCGGGGTCGAGGACGACGCGGCGGGCGGCACGATCCAGGTCCAGTCGGCCGGGCACGTCCGGCCCTGCCGTTCCTCCCGCTCTATGTGCCGCAGGAAGCGGACCGACTCGGTGTGATGATCGGAGATCGTCACCCCGGCCGTGGTGAAGGAATGCAGGACCGCCACGTTGAGCTCGGTCATCGCCTTGTCCTTCCACAAGGTCCGCTGGCTGGCCGTGTTCAGGCCCATGTGCTCGGCGATCACCGGCAGCTGGTCGTAGCGAACGGCGTCGCCGAGGTCGCGGGACCCGATCTCGGTGCACATGTACCAGCCGTTGAACGGCGCGGCGGGATAGCGGATGCCGCCGATGTCCAGGTACATGTCGCTGATCACCGGCACCGCGTGCCAGCGCAGCCCGAGGTTGGCGAACCAGCCGAACTCCGGGTGCTTGATCATCACCTCGAGCACCGCGTCGGCGGGCAGTTCGTGCAGCGTGGGAAGGGCTCCGGGCTCCTGCACGATCAGCGGGAGTATGTCGAACCGGCCGGCGGGCCAGCCCGCCGACCAGCCCAGGGCCCGGGCCAGCCGGGTGATGTCCAGGTTGGCCGGGTCCCCGATGACGGCGCCGTCGGCGGTTTCGTAGCCCGCGTACCGGACCAGTTGCGAGTTGAGGATCCGCGGGCCCGGCCGGCCCGGAGCGTCCGGCGCGAACACGGTGATCGCCGGCCGGATCCGGCCGCCGTTGGTCGCCTCGTACAGGTGCGCGATGGACTCGGCGGCGATGCCCGGCGTGTCGGTGACCTCGCGCCGGTCGCGCACCCTCAGGCTGCGCCAGTACAGCCGGCCGATGCACCGCGCGCTGTTCCGCCAGGCGACCCGGGCGCCGAAGGTCAGCTCGGCCGGGGTGTGCCAGTAGGTGCCGGTGGCCTCGATCTCGCGGCGGACCTGCCAGAGCCGCCGGTCGGGCGGGCCCGCGTGATTCTCGACGTGGAACATCGTGATGAACCGCTCGGCGCTGTCCATCAGGTGGCGGTCCGTCAGGTCCGTCAGGTCCGTCAGCCCCTCCGGCTCGGACGGGCCGGGTCCGGCGGCCCACCACCGGGCAGGCTCGGCCGGCGACCAGCCGGGCGGCTCGGCCACGACCCAGTCGGCCCGAAGGACGTCGAGATCGGCGGCGAAGCTGGTCCTGGCCGCGTCCGGCGCCACCGGGCAGGCCTGGAAGGCTGGGTACGCGGCGGGCTGCGGGCCAGGTTCCGGGCCGCGCTCGCGGCCGCGCCTGAGCCAGCGAGATTCCGGCCGAATCCGGCCTTGCTTCAAAACCACGGCGACCTCCCCGGACGACGCCCCACGATGACCCGCGATCCCCGGCCGGGAACCACGGCATCAGCGTGCGCCGCCGGCCTTGACGTCCGGGTTGCAGCCGGCTTGACGCCTGCCTTGCAATCCCCGGCCACGGGCCGGCGCCGCCCGGGAGCAGGATCCGTGCGGGGCGCCGGTCAGGGATTACGAGGTGCGGCGGCCGAAGGCCGGGTCGGTCGTCTCCAGCCGTATCCGGGCCGACTCGGCCTCGGGCACGCCGAGCCGGTCGAAGATGTCCAGCGCCTGCCGGAAAAGTATCCGGGCCGCATGCGGTCCCTGGGTGATGAGCGTCGTCTCCGCGATTCCCTCGAGGATCTTGGCTTCCTCGTACGGGTCGCCGATCTCCCTGGCGAAGGCCAGAGCGCTCCGGTACCCGGCGAACGCCTCGCCGTACCGGCCGGATCCGCGCCTCGCGTCGGCTATCCCGCGAAGCGCGATCACCTGGATCGACGGGTTTCCTATGTCCTCGGCGATCAGCTTGGCCTGCTCGTAGTGGACGACAGACTCGTCGTAAAGCTCAGCGCTCTGGTAAATCGCGCCGATGTCGGTGAGTACGTCGGCTTCATCGGGCAGATCGCCGATCTCGCGGTAGATGATCAGTGCCTGCCGGTAGGCGGTGAGCCCCTGCTCGTGGCTGCCCTTGTAGTGGTAGACGCTTCCTATGTTGTGGCAGACGTTGGCCTGGCTCTGCGCGGCGCCCAGCTCGGTAAAGATGTCCAGCGACTTCTGGTAGTTCTCCAGCGCGTCCCGGTGGTAGCCGCAGGACAGCTGCATCTTTCCCAGGTTGTTCAGGGTCTTGGCCTCGCCGCGCCGGTCACCGACGTCGCGATAGAGCGACAGCGCCTTCCGCAGGTCATCCATGGCCTCGGGGTAGCGGCCCAGATGCCAGCAGGCGATCCCGGAATGGCTCAGCGTCTCGGCCCCGCCGCGCCGGTCCGCGGCCTCGTCGTACAAGGTCCCGGCCTCGGTGAAGTAGGCCAGGGCCTCACGAGAACGCGCCGCCCGCTGGTTGACCAGGCCGATCTGGTCCAGTGCCGCGGCCTGACCGCGCCGGTCGTCCAGCGTCCGGTAGATGGCCGCGGCCTCCTCGGCCAGGGCGATGGCCTCATGCCGGCCGGTCTGCTGGCTGACCATGCTGAGTTCCAGCGACGCCTGCGCGATCCGGGCCGGGTCGGCGAGGTCACGGCAGGCCTGCAGGGCCAGCGTGTGCGCCGTGAGCGCATCGTCCCAGTACGCCCTGATCTCCAGGAATCCGCCCAGCAGGTGAGCGAGATCGGCGCACTGCCGCTTCCTTTCGTGCCGGCCCGCGTGCCGCGCTGCCTGCAGGATGTTGCGCCACTCGGCGTCCAGCCAGGTCGCCGCGTCGTCCTGGGTGCGCAGCGCCGGGCCCGCGTCGGGCCGACGGGTGACCGACACCGGCATCCGCTGCCGGAACGGATGCAGCAGCCGGTCGGCCTGGTCGGCCGTGCGCAGGTAATGGTCGAGGAGCCGCCCGACCGCCTGCCGCCGCTCGGGCGCGGGGTCGTCCTGCCCGGCGCACGCGGCCGCGTAACCCCGGATGACGTTGTGAAACCTGAACCGGCCGGGGACGTCGCGCACCAGCAGATGATGATCGAGAAGGTCGGCGAGGGCGGCCTCGGCCTCGGCCAGCGTGCACCCGCCCAGCGCGGCGGCGGCCGGGACGCTGACATCCGGGCAGGGGTTCACGCCCAGCCGCCGGAAGAACCGCTGGTGGCCGGGACTCAGTGCCCGATAGGACAGGTCGAAGGCCGAGATGACCTCCGGACTGGCCGCGCCGGTGCCGGCCAGGCCCGCCGGGGCCTCCGACAGCTCCTCCACCAGGTCGGCGAGCCGGCGCGGGTGGCCCTGCGCGAGCCGGCCCGCGGTGAGCTGGATCGCCAGCGGCAGCCGTCCGCACAGCCCGACGGCCTCGGCGACCTGGTCTTCGTCGCGCGCCCGGTCCGGCCCCGCGATCTGGGTGAACAGCGTGACCGCTTCGTCCAGGGACAGCTCGTCCAGGTTCAGCACATGGGCGCCGTCCAGGCCAGGCAGCCGGCGCCGGACCGTGACCAGGATCAGGCAGTCGCCGGTCGCCGGCAGCAGCGGGCGGATCTGGTCCCGCCGCGCGGCGTCGTCGAGAATCACCACGGCGCGCCGCCGGCTCAGCTCGGCCCGCCAGAGCGCGGCGCGCTTGCCGAAAGCCTCGGGAATCTGCGTGGCCGGGAGGTTCAGCATCTGCAGCAGGCGGTGCAGAGCCTCGGCGGAGTCGAGCGACGGGTGTCCCGGATCATGGGTGTGGAAGTTGAGGTAGAACGTCCCGTCCGGGTACCGGTCCGTGAGCGCGCGGGCGGCATGAATCGCGAGCGCGGTCTTCCCCACGCCCGGCATGCCCTCGATGACGCTGACCTGCGGGCCGTGGCCGGTCTCCATGGTTTCCGAGGCCGTCCCGGTCAGGAGCTCGAGTTCCTTGCTGCGGCCGACGAACCTCGCGGTCTCCGGCGGGAGCGTGTCCGGCTGCGGCGCGCGGCCGGGTCGCCGGCTGGCCGTGACCAGCAGCTCGGGGTCATTGCGCAGGATGCGCTGATGAAGATCGGCCAGCGCCGGCCCGGGCTCGGTCCCCTGCTCGTCGGCCAGCTGGCCGCGCGTCTCCCGGTACAGGCTGAGCGCGTCGGCCGGCCGGCCGCACCGGTACAGCGCCGTCATCTGCTGCGCGACGAACGTCTCGTCGAGCGGATACTGGGCCAGCAGGCCCTGAAGCTCGCCCACCAGGTGGGCGTGCCGGCCAATCTCGAGCTCGCACTCGATGCGCTGCAGGATGACGGCGCGGCGCTCCTCTTCCAGGCTGTCGCGCATCCGCGCCACCCAGTCGCCGCGGATGCCGGCCAGTGCCTGGCCGCGCCACAACCCGTCCGCCTCGCGCAGCAGCAGGGCCGCGCGATCGTAGTCGCCGCTCGCGGTGAGGGAGTCCGCCTGCCGGCGCAGCCGCCGGAACTGGTGCAGGTCGACGGCCTCGGGGTCGACGTCGAGCACGTATCCGTTGGCCCGCCCGGCCAGGCGGACGCCGTCGCCGACGGCCTGCCGGAGCGAAGCCCGCAGCCTGGCCATATAGACCGAGAGGCTCTCCCGGGCCTTCGGCGGCGGCCGGGTGTCCCACAACCGGTCGATCAGGGCATCGGCCGGCACGATGGTGCGCGGCGTCAACAGGAGGATCGCGAGCGCACTGCGTTCCCTGGCGGGCCCGAGGTCACATTGCCGCCCGGCCGACCACAGCTCAGTCGGCCCCAGGACCCGGAATTCCATGATCGCCCTGCATCTTCCACCGCCTGTGCTCACAAGTACACAACTTGTGCACGGAAGCCGCCTCAAGAAACATTGTCACCTTAATGGCCCTCTAAAAATAGACCTCGCGAAGTCGGCAATGTTTGTTGCAATTTTCATGTAAAGTTCGAGCGCATTCGGCCGCCTGACCTGCGGCAAGACGGCGGAATTTTACGCCCCGACTCGTGGGGCTCTGGCCGGAAGCGTCGGCTGGATACCGTGGTCCGGGGACCCGGGCTGGCCCGGTCGGCCGCCGTCGGCTGGATGCCGCGGTCCGGGGACCCGGGCTGGCCCGGTCGGCCGCCGTCGGCTGGATGCCGCGGTC
>JASIJN010000486.1 GCA_030050125.1 Streptosporangiaceae bacterium
GCCCTGAACGCCCTCGGCACCATCATGCTGCTGATGTCGTTCGTGATCGCTACCCTCGGCTTGATCGGCTACCGGATCATGACCCGCGGCGAGCGCGGCGACGCCAAACAGGCCCTGACCACGATCGCCGGCGCCGAGTACGGGTGATCGGCCCGGGCGGTCCTCAGCTGGCCTGCAGCGCGTCCTTGTCCAGGTCGGCCACGTCGGCCAGCGGCGGCTCGCCGGCCTCGGCCACCTCCCCGCCGGCCAGCACCCGCAGCGCGTCCGGGGCCAGGAAGACGTGTACCGGGGTGCCCTGGGAGAGCTGGGCCAGCCGGTCCTGATCGCCGTCGTTCTGCAGCAGCGCCTGCAACTCCGTTCCGGGCGCCAGTCGCAGGATGACCTGCGTCGATGACCCCAGGTAAACCAGCCGCTCGACCATGGCAGGGACCCGGTTCGGGCCCTCGGAGCCGAACTTCTCGACCCGGACCCGCTCCGGCCTGATCACCGCGTGCGCCCGGTCCGGCGCGTCCGTGCCCCGGTGGTCCACCTGCAGCACGGACTCGCCCAGCCTGACCGTGCAGCAGGAGCCCGGGCCGCGGGAGACGACGTCGACCTCCATCAGGTTGGAGACGCCGAGGAAGTCGGCCACGTAGGTGTCGGCCGGCTCCTCGTAGATCTCGTGCGGGCTGCCGATCTGCACGATCTTGCCGTCGCGCATCACCGCCAGCCGGTCGGACATGGTCAGCGCCTCTTCCTGGTCGTGCGTGACGTACAGGAAGGTGAT
The DNA here is from genome assembly GCA_030050125.1 of Streptosporangiaceae bacterium. The sequence goes on from JASIJN010000486.1 coordinate 767, forward strand.
GCCGACCTGCTCCTGCAGCGCCTTCAGCTCGACCTTGAGCGAGCGGCGCAGCTTGGCGTCGAGCGCGCCGAGCGGCTCGTCCAGCAGCAGCACGGACGGCTTGAGCACCAGGGCCCGGGCCAGCGCCACCCGCTGCTGCTGGCCGCCGGACAGCTGGCCGGGGCGGCGCTTGACGAACGCCCGCAGCTTGACCAGGTCCAGCGCCTCGTTCACCCGGGCGGTCATCTCGCGCTTGTCCATCCGGCGGGTGCGCAGCCCGAACGCGACGTTGTCGAACACGGTGAGGAACGGGAACAGCGCGTAACTCTGGAAGACCGTGTTGACGTTGCGCTTGTGCGGCGGAACCCCGGACACGTCGACGTCGTCGAGCAGGATCCGGCCCGCGGTCGGCCGCTCGAACCCCGCGATCAGCCGCAACGTGGTGGTCTTCCCGCAGCCCGACGGCCCGAGCAGCGAGAAGAACTCGCCGCTGGCGATCGTCAGGTCGATCGAGTCGACGGCGACCTCGGTGAACCGCTTGGTCAGCGAAATCAGCTCAACCCGGCCTCCGGCCATCCCGGCCACCTGCCCTTCTGGCTATCCGCCCTCCCGATGGTTCCCGCTCGGCCGGCGATTCCGGCCGCTTCCGCGCCGGCGCCCGTCCCAGGTGAACCCCAGCTGACCGGAAATGAACCTCATGCTGAGCTCGAACGCCCGCGCCGGGTCAACCGCCGGGTCGGCGAGGGCGATCTGGATGGCCATCCCGTCGAGCAGCGCGGACAGCAAGATCGCGAAATCATCCGGGTCCACGGGACGGAACTCCCCCGCCTCCTGCCCGGACCGCACCAGCGAGACGATCAGCTCCCGCCAGCGCTCGTCCGCCTTCTGCCTCAGGCTGGCCACCTGGGGACTGCGCGCGGCCAGGGCCCAGAAATCCAGCCAGAGCACCCACGAGTCGTGCGACTCGGTGTCGGCCTCGGGCAGGCAGGTCATGGCCACGATCTCTTCGATCCGCGCCGCCGAGGTGGGCAGCGCGGACATCCGGCGCTGGCCTTCCACATACCAGCCGTCCTCGGCGTACCTGATGGCCTCGGCCAGCAACTGGTCCTTGGTCTTGAAGTAGTAGATGACCAGGGCCGGGCTGATCCCCGTCCGCTCCGCCACGTCGGCGATCCTGGTATCGGCATAACCGCGGTCGGCGATGACGTCGAGCGCGGCGCGCAGCATCTGCTCGCGACGCTGGTCGGCGGTGCCCAGCGCGCTCGTCGCGCCAGCCGCATCTGTCATCGCGACATCCTCGACATTCTCCTGACCTCTTGTGTACAAGGTAGCAGGTTTCTAGACTGAACATTCAGTCAAACTGATTCGAAGTCCACACGCTCCAGGTCCACAGGCCCACAGTCCAACACGTCACATATGGCCCGAGAGCGCGCCGGCCGCGCGCTGCGGCCGGCATCGGGCAGGCCGCACTGTAGCGGACGCAGGCGTGCCCTGGCCCAGGGAACTCGCGGAAGGCGGATTCATGGCCGCAACGTACGACGCCATCGTGGTGGGCGGAGGGCACAACGGTCTGGTCGCCGCCGCGTATCTGGCCCGGTCCGGCGCCCGGACGCTGGTGCTGGAAGGAAGGCACAAGACCGGCGGCGCGGCGACCACCGAGGCCCCCTGGCCGGACGCGCCCGAGTTCAGCGTCACCCGGCTGTCCTATGTGATGAGCCTGATGCCGCCGACCATCATCAACGAGCTCGAGCTTCCCCGGCATGGTTACAAGATCTACCCGATGGGCCCCTACTACCAGGCGTTCCCCGAGGGCGGCTCGATCAAGCTGTACGCGGACGACGCCCAGCGCAACCACGACGAGGTGTCCAAGTGGTCCAAGAAGGACGCGGACGCCATGCCCCGGTGGGACGCCTGGCTGGCCGGCCTGGCCGAGGTGCTCGGCCCGCTGCTGCTCACCGTCCCGCCCGCGATCGGCTCGCGTAAGCCACGCGACCTGGCCGACACCCTGCGCCTGGCCTGGCGGCACCGCGGCCTGGACGTGCGCACGATCGCCGACGTCACCCGGCTGATGACGATGAGCATCGCCGACCTGCTCGACGACTGGTTCGAGTCGCCCCAGGTGAAGGGCGCGCTCGCGGTCAACGGCGTGATCGGCACCTGGGCCGGCCCTTACGAGCCGGGCACCGCCTACGTGATGGCGCACCACTCGATCGGCGACGTGGGCGACGGGCACCTCGGCAACTGGGGGTTCCAGGAGGGCGGCATGGGCGCCGTGTCCGCGGCGATCGAGCGGGCCGCGCGCGCTCACGGCGCCGAGATCCGCACCGGAGCGCCGGTGGCCCGGGTGATCGTCGAGGGCGGCCGGGCGGCCGGCGTGGTGCTGGACAACGGCGAGGAGATCCGGGCCCGGGTCGTGGTCAGCACGCTGCACCCGCGCACCGCGTTCCTCGATCACGTGGGCGAGAACAACCTGCCCCCCGATTTCGTCCGCGACATCCGGCACTGGAAGACCCGCAGCGGCGTCGTCAAGATCAACCTGGCCCTGGCCGAGCTGCCGGACTTCACCGCCGACCCGGGCTCCAACCTGCAGGAGCACCACACCGGCTCGGTCGAGATGGCGCCGACCATGGAGTACATCGAGCGCGCGTTCCGGGACGCCCGCGAGGGCCGCCCGGCCGCCCGCCCGTTCAGCGACGGCGTGATCCCCACCGCGTTCGACAAGACGCTGTCGCCCGAGGGCACGCACATCATGTCGCTGTTCACCCAGTGGATCCCGGACGACTGGAACGAGCA
>JASIJN010000487.1 GCA_030050125.1 Streptosporangiaceae bacterium
CTGGGTCACCAACTGGCTGGACCCGGACAAGATAGCGGTGCGGCTGCTCCTGCTCGGGCTGGCGGGCGCCAGCCTGGTCATGTCAGCCGCCATGCCCGGCGCGTTCGCCGGGCGAGGGCTGGCGGTCGGCGTCGCCTACGCGGCGATGCAGATAGGGCGCAGCCTGTTCGCGGTGATCGCGCTGCCGGGCGGGCCGCTGCGGCGCAACTTCCAGCGCATCCTGGCCTGGTGCCTGGCCAGCGGGACCCTCGCCGTGCTGGGCGGGGTCGCCGCCCCGGACCCGCGGGCGTGGCTGTGGCTCGCCGCCGTTGCCGTCGACCTGCTGGGCGGAGCGGTCGGCTTCTACACGCCGGGACTCGGCCGCTCCAGCACGCTGGACTGGACCATCGAGGGCAGGCACTTCGCCGAGCGGTGCCAGGCGTTCATCCTGATCGCGCTGGGCGAGTCGATCGTGGTCATCGGGGCCACGCTGTCCGGGCTGGCCCACATCACCGGCATGGAGATCGCGGCGTTCGCCGTGGCCCTGCTGGGCAGCGCGGCGCTGTGGTGGCTGTACTTCGACCGCAGCGCCGAGGACGCGGCGCGGGTCATCGCCGCGTCCGACGACCCGGGGCGCCTGGGCCGCTCGGCGTATCACCTCATCCATCCGGTCATGGTGGCCGGGATCATCGTCGGCGCGGCCGCCGACCAGCTGACCCTGGCCGACCCGGGCGCGGTCGGCCACGCCCCGGCGTCATGGATGATCCTCGGCGGCGCCGGCCTGTTCCTGGCCGGGCACGCCGCGTTCAAGGCGGTGATCTGGGGCGTGGTGTCCTGGACCCGGATCGGCGGCGTGATCGCGCTCGCGCTGCTCGGGCTGGCCGCCGCGCATTTGTCCGCGCTCGAGCTCGGCACCTGCACGGCTGCCGTGGTGGTGGCGGTGGCCGTGGCCGATTACCTGCGTCCGCACGCCGAGCCCGACGCGGCCGGTCGCGCGCCGTGACCGCACGAGGGGGACGTTACGCGCCGCAGCCCCCCGCCCCGGTCACCCAGCCGGTCAGGCCGGGCCCAGGCCGAGCGCCCGGCGCAGGAACTCGACCTGGAACAGCCCCAGGTTGGCCGCGACGTCCTCCTCCGTGGCCATGTGGGTAACGCCGGACAGCGGCAGCACGGTGTGCGGCCGCCCCGCGGCCAGCAGCGCCGAGGACAGCCGCAGCGTGTGCGCCACCACCACGTTGTCGTCGGCCAGGCCGTGGATGAGCATCAGCGGGCGCTCCAGCCGCGGCGCGTCGTCGATCAGCGAGTTGTGCGCGTACACCTCGGGACGCTCGTCCGGGTGGCCCAGGTACTTCTCGGTGTAGAACGTGTCGTAGAGCCGCTCGTCGGTGACGGGCGCGCCGGCCACCGCCGCGTGAAAGACGTCCGGCCGGCGCAGCACGGACAGCGCGGCCAGGTAGCCGCCGTGGGACCAGCCCCGGATCCCGACCCGGGACAGGTCCAGGTCGGGGTGGGCCGCGGCCGCCGCCTGCAGCGCCGCCACCTGGTCCTCCAGGTTCGGGGTGGCCTGGTCGTAGTGGATCAGCCGGTCCCAGTCCGGTCCCCGGCCGGGCGTGCCGCGGCCGTCGGCGATCAGCACCGCGAAGCCCTGGTCGGCGAACCACTGCGAGGTGAGGTAGATGTTGCGCGTGGCGAGCACCCGCTGGGCGGCCGGGCCGCCGTAGGGGTCGCACAGCACCGGCAGCCGGGCCGAGCCCGGCCGGTGCCCGCGCGGCAGCAGCAGCGCGCACGGGATCTGGTGCGGGCCGGCCGTGAAGAACGTCACCTCGGGGGTGAGTTCCGGGGTCTGCGCCAGGGAGGCGATCTCGCCGATCTGGTCGCCGCCCCGCCACACCCGCACCCGCACGCCGAACCAGTCGAGCGAGCGTGACGTGGTCACCAGCACGTCGCCGCGCCGGGCGGCCTGGTGCCAGCCCGGCTCGGCGGTCAGCCGGACGGTGCCCCCGGCCGCGGCCGCGTAGACGTGCTGCTGCGCCGGGTCCTGGCCGGTGGCCAGGAACAGGACGTCGTCGCCGGCGTCGAGCACCTCGCGGACGTTCAGGTCCGTCGGGGTGACCGGCGTCTCGTCGGTCAGCAGCCGGTACGCGCCGTCCCGGGCGATCACCCGGACCAGCCGGCCGTCATCGGTCCAGGCCGGCGTGCCGACGATCACGTCCACCCAGTCCGGGTCGGTGTCCTCGCAGATCACCTCGGTCTTGCCGTCGTCGGCCACCGCCAGCACCCGCATCGTCCGCTGGTCCCGCGAGCACACCCGCAGCAGCGGGGGGCCGCCGCGCGACCAGTGCGCCGAGATCAGGTACGGCAGGGCGGCGGAGTCCCAGTCCACCGGGGTCAGGCTCCCGTCCAGCCCGGCGATGACCACGCTGACGTCGGCGTTCGGGGTGCCCGCGGCCGGGTAGGCGACCACGGTCGGGGGGCTGGCCGGGTTGGCCGGGTCGCTGATGTGCCAGCGCACGACCGGCGCGGTGTCCACCCGCGCGACCAGCAGCTGCCGGCCGTCCGGCGCCCACCAGAACCCCCGGGTGCGCGACATCTCCTCGGCCGCGACGAACTCGGCCAGCCCGTAGGTCACGTTCTCGGCCTCGGGCACGGCCAGGGCCCGGTCGCTGCTGCCGCCCGCCGCGATCACCCGCAGCGCCCCGTCGGCCACGTAGGCGATGTGCGCACCGGTCGGGTCGGGCCGCGGGTCGAGCACCGGGGTCGGCGTGGCC
>JASIJN010000488.1 GCA_030050125.1 Streptosporangiaceae bacterium
GATGCGGCGGCGGCCACGCCCGGCCCGGCCGCCACCAGTAACGCCAGCGCTCCCGCCGTCGAAACGGTCGCCTTCACGGCTTGCTGCGCCATCGCCGTCGAGAGCAGATTCCCGCGCACTCGCCCCTCCCCCGCTGGACCGCCCAGCCCTGGCTGGGAAAGGCTGACCGCCAACTGCGAAGCTAAACTCGGCTGACGGCGAGGTAAAGCATGATTGGCCGCAATTTGCCCCTGGTACCCTCGGCGGCCATGGGCCGGACCTGTGCCATTAACCTGCGGCGGTCAGGTCGTGCTGCATCAGCAGGGTGTCGATGAGGCGGCCGTGCTTGCGGCCGACGTTGCGCAGCCTGCCCGCGCCGGTGAAGCCGCACGCGCGGTGCAGCGCGATCGACGCCGGATCGCCGCTGTCCGAGATGACCGCGATCATCTGTTCCACGCCGGCGAGCGCGCAGCGCCGCTGCAGCGCGCGGAGCAGCCGTCGGCCAAGTCCCGCTCCGGTACGGTCCGGAGCAAGGTAAACGGTGCTCTCCACGGTGTGCTGGTAGGCCGGCCTGGAACGCCACGGCGCCGCGTACGCGTAGCCGACCACCTCGCCGTCGCACTCGCACACCACGAACGGCAGGCCTCGCGCGGCGAGATCGTCGCGGGTCCGGCGCCAGTCCTCCGCCGTCGGGGGCGTGACCTCGAACGTGACGACGCTGCTGGTGACGTAGTGGCCGAAGATCGCGGCGACGGCGTCGAGGTCACCGGGTGCCGCCGGGCGGATCACGGCGTCTGCAGCCTGCACGAACCCTCGGTTCCCCTATAGTAGAAACTTCTACTCTATAGAGGATGAGGTTAATGGACCTGTCCTACCTCGGCAAGCGGATACAGGACCTGCGCGGTGAACGCGGCCTGACGCTGCAGGATCTCGCCCGCGCGTCGTCGGTGAGCGTCAGCATGCTGTCCGCGGTCGAGCGCGGGCAGAAGGCGGCCACGGTGACCGTGCTCGACCGGATCGCCTCTGGCCTGGGCGTATCGCTCACCGCGCTGATCGCCGCAGCCGCCGGCAGCGAGGTGATAGTGCGCCGCGCGGCGGAGCAGGATGTGATCGAAGAACCCGGCGGCTGGCGGCGGACCATCCTCACGCCGGTGGTCGCCGGAGTGAACTTCGAGTGGATCCGCACCGTGCTGCCAGCGGGGTGCGACGCGGGCTGGTATCCCGCCTACGCGCCCGGCTCACACGAGTTCGTCGTCGTGGACAGCGGCAACCTGCGGCTGCGGCTGGACGGTCGCGAGATCGACCTCAACGCCGGCGACTCCGTTTACTTCGCCGCCGACGCCAGGCATGGCTATGCCAACCCCGGCACCGGCCCGTGCGCCTACCACGTGGCCGCGATCATCATGCGCCCCCGCCGCCGGAGCGCGGGATCCCCCGCGCCGATCCCGCCGGTGCGATATACCACCACGGGTGCGACACAAATGCCTGATCAGCCGGTTCGCGGGCGGACTTAAACCATTCTGTTCCAAAAGCCACTTGACTGTACAATGTCGCCGTCAATGCCGACATGCGCCCGGGCCCGCAGGAACGGGCGTCTTGAAGGGACGGGTTCGCGGAATGGCAGCACTGTGGCGGCGTATGGCTCGCATGCGGCTCCGGGCCGCGCTCATTGTCGGCACGGCCATCGCCCTGCCGGCGATCCTCATGGCTGGCCCGGCCCAGGCGGCGCTGTCCAGCGGGAACTGGACCGCCGCCACGCTTCCCGCCAACTTTGATCTTGTCAACGCCGCTCCCCTGTCCCCCGTGTCGTGCGTCAGGGGAACGCAGTTCTGCGTGGTGGTGGCGGGCGATGACGCCGTCCTCGGCGTGAACGGCGTCATTGGCCAGGGCGACCTGGTGACCACGGACGGCGGGGCGAGCTGGACCGGTTACACCGACCTGCCGTCGGCGTCGATGACCGTGACCGCCATCTCCTGTCCCTCCGTCAGGGTCTGCTGGGCGGCCGGACCCGGGCCGTCGGACCAGCCGGAGGTGGCCTCGAGTTCGGACGGCGGGCAGACCTGGACCCTGGCCACCCCGGCCGCCTGGGCGAGCGCGTCCTACAGCTGGGTACCGAACTCCGTCGACTGCGTCTCCGCATCCACGTGCTGGCTGGCCGGGACGACCTCGAACAGCACCCAGAACCCGGTCGTGGCCGAGACCGTCGACGGCGGCGCGACCTGGACGACCTTCTCCAACCTGCCAGCCGTCCCTCCCGACCCGAATGGCGATACGTACGGGCTGAACGGGATCTCCTGCATTTCGGCCCGCATCTGCGTATCGGTGGGCGGCGTCAACGGCGGCCCGGGGCCGGCCGCGGTGATCTCGACGACCAATGGAGGAGCCTCCTGGTCATTGTCGAACGATCAGTCGCTCGCCAGCGTTCAGCAGTTCTTCAGCGTGTCCTGCCTTCCGGGCCCATGGGGATTCGGTCCCGTGATATGCCAGGCCGCCGGATCGGCCCTGGAGGCCGCCGGGCCGGTCGAGCTCGTCTCGCGCGACGGCGGGAGCACCTGGAGCGGCCTGCAGACCTTCGGCGACACCGGCTGGCTGAACTCGATCTCGTGCGCCGGCATCCGGCACTGCTGGGCGGCCGGTTCCGGCACGACCGTAGCCCTGGTGGGCACCGACAACGGCGGGGCTTCGTGGTCGACCGTGACCTCGGACACCAGCAACGAGGACGGCAGCGTCTCCTGCGCGACGGCCGACTTCTGCGCCGCCACGACCGACGGTGCGCTGTGGGTAACCAGCAACGACGGCGGGCTCGACGGTGCCGCGCGCGACTTCGCTGACGGCGGGCCGCTGGCTGGCTGGTCGCGCGGCTAGGCGGCCCAGGTGGCGCGCCGGTTCAGCAGCCAGATCGTGGCGCCGAGCGCGGCTGCGGCGAGTGCGACGAAAATGCCGGCCTCGATGAACTGGAAGGGCCAGAACCGGTCGGCGGGCTGGTAGGTGACGAGGTTGCCGTTGACGCCCAGCACCAAGTCGCCGATGCGGCCGGTGATCTGCGGCGTGAAGCCGATGCCGTAGCCGCAGAACCCGTTCATGCAGGTGGCCGGGATCTTCATGGTCAGCGGGGTCATGAAGTGGTCGCGGAAGATGAACTCGACCACGAGCCGGATGGCCAGCCACGGGACGAACGCGGCGACCATGGCCGGGATGCTGCGGCGTATCAGCAGCCCGGCCAGCACCGCGAACCCGAACGCGCACAGGATGTAGGCGGTGAGGACCAGGCCCTCGAAGTCGTAGGCGTTGTGCAGCAGATGGCCGGTGATCCGGTCCATCGGCGCGCGGTACCAGGTGATCACCGCGGTCATCGCCGCGCCGAGGACGATGAGCCCGCCGGTGACCAGGGCCAGCTTGGTGGCCAGCCACCGGGCCCGGGGGACGGTCTGGCTCCAGGCCAGGCGCCAGGTGCCGTATTCGAGTTCCCTGGCTATCAGCGACCCGCCGACCAGGACGCCGATCAGCCCGGGGACGATCAGCGCGACGGACCAGAACGCGATGTTGACCTCGGAGCCGAACTCGTTCCTGAACGTGTTGAGCCCTGCCGGGCAGGAGAGGCCCTGGCTGCGGGCCAGGCAGGCGCCCGGGACGTCGTTGCCGAGCGCCGTGCGCATCGAGGTGCCCAGGATGACCGCGTACACCGCGAGGGCGGCGAGCAGGGCCAGGCAGGATATCGCCTGGCCGCGGTGCTGTCGCCAGCTGACCCAGATCATCGTGTGACCGCCTTCGTGCTCGGCCCGGGCCGCCCGGCGGCCAGAGCAGGGTTGCCGGTGGATGCTGTGGCGGGCGGGCGCTGCAGGTAGCCCATCACCAGTTGCTCGAAGCTCACCGGGTCGGCCTGCCATCCGGCGCGGCCCTGCGCCGCCAGCTCGTCCGGATCGGCGCGCACCAGCAGGACGGAGTGCCGGTCGCTGTCGGTGCGGAGGATGACCTGCCCGGGCAGTTCGGCGTCCGGGGTCGCGCGGGGCACGGTGAGCAGCCGGTGCCCGGCGATCAGGTCGTCGGCGGGGCCGGCGATCTGTACGTGCCCGCCGGCCAGGACGATCAGCCAGTCGCAGAACCGTTCCAGTTCCGAGACCACGTGCGAAGAGATCAAGAAGGTCAGGGCGTGGTCCGCGGCCGAGGCCATGACGTCGCGCATGAACTCCAGCCGGGCGACGGGGTCGAGGCTGGAGACCGGCTCGTCGAGCACGAGCAGCGGCGCGCGCTTGGCCAGCGCCATGGTCAGCGAGACCTGGGCCTGCTGCCCGCCGGACAGCCGCCTGACCTTGCGGTTGAGCGGGATGCCCAGCGCCTCCACCCGCGCCGTGGCCAGCTCCTGATCCCAGCCGGGGTTCATCGCCCGGCCCAGGTGGAACATGTCCGCGACGGTGAAGTCGCGGTACAGCGGGTGGTCCTGGGCGACGTAGCCGACCCGGGCCAGCGTCTGCGCCGTGCCGGCGCGTGAGGTCTCGCCGAAAACCGACACCTGGCCCTCGGTTGGCGCGAGCAGCCCGATGATCATTTCCAGCAGGGTGGTCTTGCCCGCGCCATTCGGGCCGACCAGCGCGGCCACCGCGCCGACGGGCACCTCGACCGTGCAGTCCCGCAGCCCCCACACCTTGCCGTAGCGCCTGCCGAGGCGCTCGGCACGCAGTGCCGGGACGCCGCCGGCCTCGTGTTCGGCCATCAGACCCTCTCTTTCCGCATGTCGTGACGGGCCACGGCGATCAGCGCTGTCACCGCTTCGTCATCGAGGCCGGCCGCTTCCGCGTCGCGCAGCCATCTCTCCAGCGACTCCCGCAGGGCCGCATGTGCCTCGGGCACGGCCGGGGATCCCGTGGCGGTGATGAATGTCCCCTGGCCGGGCCGGCCGCTGGCGAGCCCTTCGTGCTCCAGCTGCCGGTATGCCTTGACGACCGTGTTCGGGTTGATCACCAGGTCGGCGGCGACGTCCTTGACCGTCGGCAGGCGGTCACCCTGCTGCAGGTAGCCCAGCAGCAGCGACTGCCGCACCTGGTGCACCAGCTGGAGGTAGGGAGGGACGCCGGAGGACCCGTCGAGCCGGAACCGGAACATCGGTCTTCTTCCATCATGACGTTATTCTATGATGATGGTATAACGGTAAAGCGAACGCCCGCCGCGGTCAAGCTGTCCATCCCGGCGGTTCCGGTTCGTCGTCTGGTCGTAGCCGCCGTATCCAGGAAGGCGGATGACGCCGAGCGTGGCCGGCGTCAGGAACTCGTCAGGAACTCGTGAGGATGACCAGTTGCTGGGTAGCCCGGGTCATCGCGACGTAGCGGTCGACCGCTCCCTCGATGCCCTCGCCGAACGCCTCTGGGCCGACGAGGACGACCAGGTCGAACTCGAGTCCCTTCGACAGTTCCGGGGTCAGCGACCGGACGCGGGACGTCGCCGGGAACGCGGGATCGCCGATGACGCACGCGGTCCCCTCGGCATGCGCGGCGAGCCATCTGTCGAGGATCGAAGCCAGGTCCGAGGCACGCCCCCCTGTGACGGGGAGCCCGGTGCTGCGGATGGAGACCGGCACGTTGGCGTCGGGGACCACGGCCCGGATGACCGGCTCGGCCTCCGCCATGACCTCTTGGGGCGTCCGGTAGTTGATGCCCAGGGAGGCCAGGTTGACCTGGCCGAGCCCGATCCGCTCGAGCCGTTCCTGCCACGACTGCGCGAACCCGTGCCTGGCCTGGGTACGGTCCCCCACGATGGTGAAGCTCCGGGACGGGCAGCGCAGCAGCAGCATCTGCCACTGTGCGTCCGTCAGTTCCTGAGCCTCGTCCACGACGATGTGCGCGAACGGGCCGGCCAGCCGGTCGGGGTCGGCGGCGGGCAGCGCGGCCTCGTCGACCAGGGCGTCCTGGAAGTCCTCGCCGCGCAGCATCGTCACCAGGCCGACGCTGTACTCGTCGTCGTCGACCTCCCTGAGGTCGTCGATGACCCTGTCCATGTGCTCGCGCTCGGCGGCGACGGCGGCGTCGTGCCGGCGCTTCCGCAATGACGCCTCCGGGTCGCCGAGCCGCTGCCGTGCCGCGTCCAGGAGCGGCAAGTCGGACACCGTCCAGGCCTGAGCGTCCGCGCGCTGCAGTTTCTCAACCTCATCGGGGCCGAGCCAGGGAGCGCACAGGCGCAGGTAGGCGGGTACCGACCACAGGTCCGCGACGAGGTCGGCCGCTTCGATCAGCGGCCATGCCCGGTTGACGGCCGTGCGCAGCCCGGCGTTGCCCAGCAGCGACCTGCGGAACAGGTCAGCCGGGACATCGTCCTGCCGGGAGTCCATCAGGATCGTGACCAGCGCCTCCCAGATCTCGTCGCGCGCCTCGTTGTGCGGGGTACCGGGATCTGGGGCCTCGAACGCCTCGGCCCAGTCGTCGGCGCTCAGCCAGACGTCGGACCAGTGGGTCTCGACCGTCATCCCGGCGGAAGGTACTCGCTCGTAGAACCTGACGGCCGTCTCGATCGCCTGCACCCAGTCCGCGGACGACTTCAGCCGGGCCACGGCCGGGTCGGCCTCGGCCGCCGCCGCGGCTCCCTCGGCGACCAGGTCCCGCAGCGTGCAGGTCTGCACGCCGTCCTCGCCGAGGCTCGGCAGCACGTCGGCGACGTAGGCCAGGTAGGGCTGGTGCGGGCCGACGATCAGCACGCCGCCCCGGCGGTCGTCCAGGCGAGGGTCGCCGTAGAGGAGGTAGGCGGCGCGGTGCAGCGCGACGACGGTCTTCCCCGTGCCCGGGCCGCCGTCGACGACGAGCGCGCCGCGCGATCCCGCGCGGATGATGGCGTCCTGGTCCGCCTGGATCGTGCCGAGCACGTCCCGCATCCGGGCCGACCGGCTGGCGCCCAGGCTGGCGATGAAGGCGGACTGGTCGTCGAGCGCGGCGTGCCCTTCCAGCCCGTCCGGGGTGAACACCTCGTCCCAGTAGTCGCTGACCCGGCCGCGGGTCCAGCGATACCTGCGCCGGCTGGCCAGGCCCATCGGGTTGGCGTGGGTCGCCCCGAAGAACGGCTCGGCCGCGGGAGAACGCCAGTCGACCAGCAGCCGCCGGCCCGCGCCGTCGGTGAGGCCGAGCCGGCCGATGTACACCGGCTCGCGGTGGTCCGCGCTGACCATGCGTCCCAGGCACAGGTCCAGGCCGAAGCGCCTCAGGACGCGCAGGCGGGCGGTCAGCCGGTGGATCTCCAGGTCCCGGTCCAGCGCCGCCCGGCCCAGGCCGCCCGGCGCCTTGCGCTCGGCGTCGAGGCGGCCGGACAGGTCGGCGATCGACTGCCCCAGGCTCTCCGCGACGGCCGCGAAGTGCCGCTCGTCGCCGGCGATCAGCGCCGGGTCGGCCTTGGGGGCGAGGCGGTCGGGAAGGTCAAACGCGCTGGTCGCCAGCGGGTTCACGTCATCCCTCCGATCTGACGTCGCCTGCGGCCGCTGCACGCCGCACGGCGCCTGAACCGGCGTGACGAAACTGACGGACATGACGCGGAACGCTCCGTCTGGCGTGGACCGATGCCGTACACGGCAGTCGTTGCTCGCATTTCCGCAGCTTCTGGCCTCGGCGAGCGATTATGCGGCACGACCCGGGTCTTGCGGCAAGCCCCCAGGTGCGCTATAGGTTGAAAGTGGAGGGATGCGCGTACTGTCTCGCAGCCAAGCCCTCAGCCCGTCCGCACCGGCACTAGATCGGCGCCGCAGGCGCAGCGGTAAGACGACTCATCGCTTACACCCGGGCAGTGGCATTCCTCCTGGATGAGCACCCGGCAGTTGCACTCCTCGTGGGTACAGGTCAGCACGGTGCCTTTCCCGTATTCGGTCATTGGGTTCCCCCCTCAACTTCGGACGGCTGCCGCAGGACGCGCTCCAGCAGGCTCGCATCGCCGCTGATCTTCAGGCCGAGATCCGCCGCCTCGGTGGCCGTGATCGCTCCGGCGAACATGCCGAGTATCAGCCGCGGCTCGCCCTCCAGGACCAGGTCGGGCGCTGCGACCGAGCCCAGCCGCAGGTGAACCTCGCCGCCCGACACCTCGACGACCGCGGCACCGCCGGGGACGCGCAGTTCGATCGCCGCCGGCGCCGCCTCGGGATCGCGGTCGTGCAGGAAGAGCGAGACCGGGAACGCGAACCACTGGCTGCGGAACACGTCGCCCTCGGCGGGCTCGCGCATGAACCTGACTCCCCACCGGCCAATGGCGTCGAGGACCGGCAGCAGTTCCGCGCCCGCCTCGGTCAGGTGGAACAGCGTGGTGGCGACGGGAGGCGGGGCGTCCTGGCGCCGGATCAGCCCGGCCGACTCGAGCCCGCGGATCCGGTCCGACAGCAGGTTGGTCGCGATACCGGGCAGCCCGTCCTTCAAGTCGGTGTACCGCAATCCCCCGCGAATCATGAGCTCGCGGATGATGAGCAGGCTCCACCGGTCGCCGACGACGTCGAGCGCCTTGGCGACCGAGCAGTACTGGCCGTAGCTGCGCATGTATCCCACGCTACCCGGCCGTTGGTTGAACTCCAAGTCTAATAAGTTGACTTTCTCAAGTTAGCAGTGGAGGATCTCAACCATGCGCTCGAAACCAGCCATCCTCGTCGCGCTGCTGCTCGCGGCGTTTCTCGTCAACCTGGACACCACGCTCGTGAACGTGGCCCTCCCCGCGCTGGTGCGCGAACTGCATGCCACCACCACTCAGCTGCAGTGGGTCGTCGACTCCTTCAACCTGGTCTTCGCCGCGCTGCTGCTCACCTTCGGCAGCCTCTCGGACCGGTTCGGCCGCAAGGGCATGCTGCTGGGCGGGCTGGCCGTGTTTGGCGCGGCCAGCCTGGCCGGGGGCTTCACCGGTGACCCGGCGCAGCTCATCGCGGCCAGGTCCGTGATGGGCCTGGGCGCCGCGATGACCTTCCCGGCGACGCTCTCGCTGATCTCCAACGTGTTCACCGAGCGAAGGGAACGCGCCAGGGCCATCGGCCTGTGGGGCGCCGTCGCGGGCGTGGCGATCGCGATGGGCCCGATCGTGGGCGGCTGGCTGCTCGAGCACTTCAGCTGGGCCAGCATCTTCATCGTCATGGCGCCGGTGGCGGCGGCCGCCGCGATCCTGGTGGCTGTTGTCGTTCCCGGCTCCAGAGACCCGGACGCGGCCGCTCCGGACGTCCCCGGCCTGGTCCTGTCGTCCGCGACCATGGCCGTGCTGGTCTTCACCATCATCGAGGCGCCGTCTTACGGGTGGGCAGCCGCGCGCAGCGTGGCCGGCTTCGCCGCCTCGGCGGTCCTGCTCGCCGCGTTCATCGCGCGCGAGCGGGCTGCCGCGCGCCCGATGCTCGACGTGCGGCTGTTCCGCAACATGCGGTTCAGCGCGGCCAGCGGCGCCGTCACGGTCTCGTTCTTCACCCTGTTCGGCTTCATCTTCCTGATAACCCAGTACTTCCAGTTCGTGCGCGGGTACAGCCCGCTGTCGGCCGGGGTGCACCTGCTCCCGGTGGCGCTGTCCGTGGGCGCCGGATCGGTGGCCGGGACCCAGCTTGCCGTGCGGGCCGGGACCAAGCTCGTCGTCACCACCGGGCTGGTCGCGATGGCCGGCTTCTACGCCTGGGTGGCGGCAACGGCCAGCACGACCCTCGGCTACGGCGTCATCGCGGGCCAGATGGTGGTCTACGGGCTCGGCATGGGGCTGACGTCGGCGCCGGCCACCGAGTCCATCATGGGCGCGATCTCGCGCGGCAAGGCAGGCGTCGGCTCGGCAGTGAACGATTCCACCAGGCTCGTCGGCGGGACGCTCGGCGTGGCCGTGATCGGCAGCGTGTACGCATCCGTCTACGGCTCACGCCTGACCGCCTCCCTGCCGGCCAGCGTGCCCGCCCGGGCCGCGGCGATCGCGCACCAGTCCGTCGGGGCGGCGTACGCGGCTTCCGGCCGGATCGCCGCTCTCGGCCATCCCGCGCTCGGGCACGTCCTGGAGCAGGCGTCCACCGGCGCGTTCCTGCGCGGCCTGACCGTCGGGTCCCTCGTCGCCGGCGGCGTCGCCGCGGTGGGCGCCATCCTGGCGGCGCTGTTCCTGCCCGCCCAGCCCGCCAGGACGGCGGCCGATGAGACCTCGCCCGCCGCGCGCGGCTACGTCATGTCGCAGGGCCGCGGATGAGCAACGGACCGGCCGGTCCTGTCCCGGCGGCGGGACGCGAGCTCCGGCTACCCGGAGGGGACCTCGATGCGGACCCCGTAGCCCGCGCAGTCGTGCTGCAGGGCGGCCAGGCCGGTCACGGGATAGTAGCCGGGCGGCGAATCCTTGAACGCGCCCGAGTTGAAGTTGACCAGGTTCCAGTCGAGCGTCATCAGGTCATTTCCGAGGGCGCTGTACCCGGCCTCGGTTTGGTCCGATTCCATCTGGCTGCTGAACCGCGGCTGGGTCTCGTGCCAGGCCACGGCGAGCCACGCGTTCAGGTCGTCGCAGATCTTTATTCCGCGGGCGGTGCTCAGCACCGCCGGCCTGGCCGCTGCGTTCGCGGCTCGCTTGGCGGTGGTCGCTGGCCGGGGCGCCGGCGCCGCGCAGGCGGCGATGGCGGCCCCGGCGGTGATCACGGCCGCTGCCCTGGCCGCGGTGATCACGGTCATGGTTATTGTCACGTTGCTCCCCCGAGCGTCAACGCTGCAGAAGCAGCCCGGGCCGGAATGGCCCCGGGCGCCGAATGGATGCGCCGCTCCCGGCGCATGGTCACCATTCCCAGATACGGCGCTCGCTGAAGAACCGTGGGCAGATTTTTACGCTCAGCTCATGCAGATCGGCTGCTGTTGGCGATTTCCCAACGGTCATTTTTCCCGCGCGATACAGCAGGTATAGCAGATACACGCCAGCATGCCCTGAGCGCGGAGCGCACCGGGTTTCCCCGCCGCCGCCTCAGTCCGGCCGGCGGGCCAGCTGGTAGCCGAAGCTGACGACCTGCCGCCATCGCCCGGAGGGCACGCAGCGGGCCATTTCGCGCCGCAGCTCGTCCTCGAAGCCCGCCGCGAGATCCCCCAGGGCCGGGCGGGACAGGACCGACGTGGAGAACAGGAAGCCGGCCAGCGAGTCTGGCGTCCAGTCGTGACCGGCGAGAAACCGGTACGAGCCGACGACACCGAACCCGGCCTGCTCCAGGACGGCCAGGTCCGGGCGCTCCCGCCGGTTCCGCTCGTATCCGGCCGGGACCCGGTCTCCCGCCTCGGCGCGGGCCCGCCACCGGCGCATGGTCGTCGCCACGGCCTGCTGCCATGGCTCCTCGCCCGCCCAGGGGGAATCGCTCCACACCAGGGCGAGGCACCGGCCAGGCCGCAGCCACCGCAGGACGTTCGCGGCGACTCGCTCCCTGGGCAGGCGGTGAAAGGCGTTCCCGATGACGGCGAGGTCGAACGACTCCCCCGGCGCCGTCAGTTCCTCCGCGGCCGCGGTCAGCGGCCGGATGTGGGCGGCCCCGGCCGCGCTGGCCTTCTCCCGGACCACCTCGAGCATTTCGGGCTCCTGGTCGACGGCCCAGACCTCGTCGTAGCGAGCGTGCAGGGCGAAGGTGAGCTGGCCGGTACCGCAGGCGAGATCCAGCAGCCTCCCGCCCTCCCCGGCCCTCGCGGTGAGATCGTCGATCAGGCCCGGCGGGTAGGGCACCCGGAACCGGTCGTAGTACCGCGCGGTGCCCCGGAACAGGTCGCGCCGGAACTCGGGATCGGCCACGCGGCCATTGTCGCCGGCCCAGCCGGCGGCGGTCCCGGCACCAGGCCGCTCCCCCGGCCGACCGCGCCTGGCGCGCCTGGTCATCGGGTGACAAGCTTCTGGCTATATAGATATTAGACATACATATATTTGGCGACCATACTCAAGGACATGGCCTATCGCTCCCGGGCGGGCTCGTTGAACGGGCTCGCCGCCGACGTCAACCTGCTCGATCCCGATCTCCCGGTCGCCGTCGCCGTCGCCGATCTCGATGGGTTCGCGCGGTTCAACGAGGCGCACGGCGCGGAGGCCGGAGACGCGGTTCTCGCCGCCTTCGAGCGCTTGCTCACCGAGCGCCTCCCCCGGGACGCGCTGATCGCGCATGTCCGCGGCGACGAGTTCGCCGTGGCACTGCCCGACATGGCCTGCGAGGAGGCCCTGCTCGCCCTGGAGGCGATCCGGGCCGACTTCGCCCGCGGCGAGTCAGCGCCGGGCGTGGCGGACCGCGTCGGCGCGTCGTTCGGCATCGCGGGCCGGCCAGCACACGGCAGCACCGCCGAGGAGCTTCTCGAGGCCGCCGACGCCGCGCTGGTCCGGGCGAAGCGGGCCGGGGGCCACCGGATCGCGATCCATGTCGACGAGCGCATGATCCTCAAGAGCAGCTACTACCCGCGGCCGGCGCTGCACCGGCTCGGCAAGCTGTCCCGGCGCACCGGCCGGCCCGAGGCCAGCCTGCTGCGCGAGGCTCTCGACGACTACCTGGAGCGAAATCGGGAACCGCTCTGAGCGGGGCGAACGAGGCAAGAAACCGGCCTCACGCTCGCTGAACGTTTATTTCCTGCCCGATTGCGGGCAAGAAGTTGGCACTCGGGCGGAGAAGGCTGCAGGATTGGGCGGTGCGCGACCGCGAACTGATCGACCGGGTGGCCGCCACCGCGGGCCTGACGCCCGCCGAGGCGGCCCGGGTGGTCGAGGATGTCCTGGCCTGGTATCGCGAGTCGGTCGAGGACTTCGTGCGGCGCCGTCACGCGCATCACCGGCTCTACGGGCTGCGCAACCGCGAGATCTTCACGCTGATCACCGAGGAGTTGGTCGGCCGGCTCGTCGCCGCGCCGTCCCTGACCGAACGCCAGATTCGCCGGATCGTCTACGGCTGACCACGAGGAGCAACGACGCATGTGCGGAATTGTCGGCTACATCGGCAACCAGAACGCCGCTCCCATCCTGATCGAGGGCCTGTCCCGGCTGGAGTACCGGGGGTACGACTCGGCCGGGGTGGCGGTCCTCGGCGGCCGGGGCACCCAGGTGTACCGCAAGGTGGGCCGGGTCCGCGATCTCGAGGCGTCGCTGCCCAGGCGACTGGCCGGCAAGGTGGGCATCGGGCATACCCGGTGGGCCACGCACGGCCCGGCCACCGAGGACAATGCCCACCCGCAGACCAGCGAGGACGGGCGGATCAGCGTCGTGCACAACGGCATCATCGACAACGCGGCCTCGCTGCGGGAGCGCCTGGACGCCCGGGGCGTGAAGTTCACCTCCGAGACCGACACCGAGGTGATCGCGCACCTGATCGCCTGGTCTGAGGCGCCCACCCTGGAAGAAGCCGTCCTGGACATGCTCTCGCGGATCACCGGCACCTACGCGATCGCGGTGCTCGACGAGCGGCACCCGGACCGGCTCGTGGTCGCCCGCAACGGCTCCCCGCTCATCCTCGGCGTCGGCGACCACGAGATGTTCGTCGCCAGCGACCTGTCCGCGCTGGTGCGGCACACCACGTCCGTCGTCCATCTCGACGACGGCGAACTGGCCACGGTGACCGCATCGGAATTCCGCACGTTCAGCCAGGACCGGGAGAACACCGGGAAGATCCCGACCACGATCGATATCGACCTCGAGGATGTGGGGCTGGGCGGCTACCGGCACTACATGCGCAAGGAGATCCTCGAGCAGCCGTCCACGATCGAGCGCATGATCCGCGGCCGCCTGGACGACCGCTTCGGCACAGCGCGCCTGGACGGGCTGAACCTCGGGCCTCGCGAGCT
Source organism: Streptosporangiaceae bacterium (assembly GCA_030050125.1). The sequence goes on from JASIJN010000488.1 coordinate 13,704, forward strand.
GCGCTGGTTCCGGCGGGTGAAGATCCTGGGCTGCGGCTCGGCGTACTACGTGGGGCAGATGGGCGCTGCCATGATCGAGGAGCTGGCCCGGATTCCGGCGGACGCCGAGCCCGCGTCGGAGTTCCGGTACCGGAATCCGATCGTCGAGCCGGACACGCTGTACGTCGCGGTGAGCCAGTCCGGGGAGACCGCCGACACTGCGTTCGCGGTCCAGGAGGTCAAGCGCAAGGGCGGCCAGATCGTCGGGCTGGTCAACGTCGTGGGGTCCACCATCGCCCGGGAGTGCGACGGCGGCATCTACCTGCACGCCGGCCCGGAGGTCGCGGTCGCGTCGACGAAGGCTCTGACCCACATGGGCATCGGATTCGCGCTGCTCGCCCTGTGCCTGGCCCGGGTCCGCGACCTGTCGATCGCCGACGGCCAGCGGATCATCACGGGCCTGCGCAAGGTGCCGGCCCAGATCGAGGAGATCCTGGCCGACGAGCAGCACATCGCCGAGGTGGCGCGCGGCCTGTCCGACGCGGAGAGCCTCTTCTTCATCGGCCGGGTCCGCGGGTTCCCCGTCGCGCGTGAGGGCGCGCAGAAATTCAAGGAGATCTCCTACCGGCACGCCGAGGCCTACCAGACCAGCGAGCTCAAGCACGGCCCGCTGGCCCTCATCTGCGCGAGCCTGCCGACCGTCTCCATCCTGCCCGACGACGAGCTCACCGACCGCAACCTGGCCGCGATGCAGCAGGTCGTCGCGCGCAAGGGGCCCCTGGTCGCCGTCACCCACCCTGGCGTGGACGTCGGCGAGCTGGGCGTGCCGCGCATCGTGGTGCCCAAGAGCGAACGGGAACTCGACCCGATCCTGCTGACCGTCCCGCTGCAGCTGATGGCGTACCACGCCGCCCTCGCCCTCGGGCACGACATCGACAAGCCGCGCAACCTGGCCAAGTCCGTCACGGTCGAGTAGCGGCTCAATCCCGGCGGGAACGCCGCATCCACTACGGTGCCGACCATGACCTCGTACCGTCAGCCGGGAACCGTGCTCCGCGACCGCGGCTTCACCGTCCCGCTGGATCACGCCAGGCCGGACGGCGAGCAGATCCGGCTCTTCGCGCGGGAGGTGACCGCGACCGACAAGGCCGGGGACGACCTGCCATGGCTGGTGTACCTGCAGGGCGGGCCGGGCTTCGGCGCGCCGCGGCCGATCGGGCGGGAGCACTGGCTGGACCGGGCGCTGAACGACTACCGCGTGCTGCTGCTCGACCAGCGCGGGACCGGCCGGTCCTCACCCGCCAACCGGCGTACCCTGGCCCGGCTGGCAAGCCCCCGCGCGCAGGCGGAGTACCTGGCCAAGTTCCGGGCCGACGCGATCGTGGCCGACGCCGAACTGGTCCGCAAGGAGGTCACGGGCGGGAAGCCCTGGAGCGTGCTGGGCCAGAGCTTCGGCGGCTTCTGCACGGTCAGCTACCTGTCGTTCGCACCCGAGGGGGTCAGCGAGGCATTCATCACCGGCGGGCTCCCCGGCCTGGACACGACGGCTGACGACGTCTACCGGAAGACCTATCCCGCCGTCGCGCAGAAGAACGCGCAGCACTACGAGCGCTACCCGGGCGACGTGCAGCGGGCCAAGGAGGTGGCCCGGCACCTGGCCGCGGGCGGCGCCCGGCTGCCGGGCGGCGGGCAGCTGACCGTGCAGGCGTTCCAGTCGCTGGGCCGGATGCTGGGCATGAGCACCGGCAGTCACGCGCTGCACTACCTGCTGGAGGACCCGTTCGCCTGCGGCGAGCTGTCCGATGACTTCCTGCACCAGGTGCAGGATCGCCTGACGTTCTCCGCGGCGCCGCTGTACGCGCTGCTGCACGAGGCCTGCTACGCCGATGCCAGCCCGACCCGCTGGTCGGCGCAGCGGATCCGGGCCGAGTTCCCCGGGTTCGACGCCGCGGCCGTGCTGGACGGCGACAGCCCGCTGCTGTTCACCGGGGAGATGATCTACCCGTGGACGCTCGAGAACGACCCGGTGCTCGCGCCGCTGGCCGAGGCCGGGGAGATCCTGGCCCAGCGTGACTCCTGGCCGCCGCTGTACGACGAGGACGCGCTGCGGGCCTGCGAGGTCCCCGTCGCCGCGGCCGTCTACTACGACGACATGTACGTGCCGCGGGAGTTCTCGGTGCGGACGGCCGGGATCATCGGCGGGCTTCGGCCGTGGGTCACCAACGAGTACGAGCACGACGGCCTGCGGGTCAGCGACGGGAAGGTGCTGGACCGCCTGATCGGGATGGTGCGCGGCTATATCTGACCCCAGGTCCGGCGAGTCACCGCGGCGTCGGCCGGCAGGCGCCCTCCCGGGGCGCGCTCGGGCGGTTATGTAGTTGCTATCAAGCAACTGATTCGAGGTACACTTCGTCGAGTGCGGACGATCGCTGAGCTGAGCCAGACGGGAAACGGCGAATCCAGCGGCGACGGCCGCTACAAGTGGGTTGCGCTCTCCAACACCACGCTCAGCATGACGATGGCGACGATCGACGCCTCGATCGTGATCATCGCCTTGCCGGCCATCTTCCGCGGCATCCATTTGAACCCGCTGACCCCAGGCAACATCAGCTATCTGCTCTGGATGATCATGGGCTACCTGCTGGTGCAGTCGGTGCTGGTGGTGACCCTGGGACGGCTCGGCGACATGTTCGGCCGGGTCAAGATCTATAACCTGGGCTTCGTCGTCTTCACGCTGGCGTCGATCGCCCTGTCGCTCGACCCCATGGTCGGCGGCGGCGGCGCGCTCTGGCTGATCGGCTGGCGGGTGGTGCAGGCGTTCGGCGGCGCGATGCTGATGGCCAACTCCGCGGCCATCCTCACCGACGCGTTCCCGGCCAACCAGCGCGGCATGGCCCTGGGCGTCAACCAGATCGCCGGGATCTCCGGCCAGTTCGTGGGGCTGCTGCTCGGCGGGCTGCTGGCCGCGTGGGACTGGCGCGCGGTGTTCTGGATCAACGTGCCGATCGGCGTGTTCGGCACCGTCTGGGCCTACCGCAGCCTGCGCGAGATCGCCACCACCCGCCGGGCCAGCATCGACTGGGCCGGCAACGCCACGTTCGCGGTCGGCGCGAGCGTGCTGCTGGCCGCCATCACCTACGGGATCCAGCCGTACGGCGGGCACGCCACCGGGTGGACCAACCCGTGGGTGGAGGCCGGACTGATCGGCGGCGTCGTGCTGCTGATCGTGTTCGGGATCATCGAGACGAAGATCCCCGAGCCGATGTTCCGGATGAGCCTGTTCAAGATCCGGGCCTTCGCGGCCGGGAACGCGGCCAGCCTGATGGGCTCGATCGCGCGCGGCGGGCTGCAGTTCATGCTGGTGATCTGGCTGGCCGGGATCTGGCTGCCGCTGCACGGCTACGACTTCATCCAGACGCCGCTGTGGGCGGGCATCTACATGCTGCCGCTGACGGCGGGGTTCCTGATCGCCGGGCCGATCTCCGGCACCCTGTCCGACCGGTACGGGCCGCGCCCGTTCGCCACCGCCGGGCTGGTGATCGCCGCCGGCGCGTTCACCGGGCTGATGCTGCTGCCGGTCAACTTCCCGTACTGGCTGTTCGCGCTCATCATCTTCGGCAACGGGGTCGGCTCCGGCCTGTTCGCCTCGCCCAACACCTCGGCCATCATGAGCAGCGTCCCGGCCCGGCACCGCGGCGCCGCGTCCGGGATGCGGTCCACCTTCCAGAACTCCGGCATGTCGCTGTCGATCGGCATCTTCTTCTCGCTGATGATCGCCGGGCTGGCGGCCACGCTGCCCCGCACCCTGACCAGCGGGCTGCGGGCCCAGGGCGTGCCGGCGTCGGTGGCGTCACATCTGGCGAACCTGCCGCCGGTCAGCACGCTGTTCTCGGCCCTGCTCGGCTACAACCCGATCGGCAGCCTGCTCGGTCCTTCGGGGGTGCTCAAGAAGCTTCCCGCGCGCAACGCCGCCCTGCTGACCGGCAAGCAGTTCTTCCCCAACCTGATCTCGGGCCCGTTCCACCACGGCCTGATCATCGTGTTCAGCGCGGCGATCGCGATGTCGCTGGCCGGCGCGCTGATCTCGCTGCTGCGTGGCCGGCAGTTCTTCTACGACGACGAGCGGCCAACGGCGGTGCCGGCGCCAGCACCGGCGGCCGCGCAGGTTAACGGCGCCGGGCTGGCCGGGGCACAGCGCGACGGCGCGGGGCCAGCACAGCGCA
>JASIJN010000489.1 GCA_030050125.1 Streptosporangiaceae bacterium
GCCAGCCGAACCACAGCCACAGCGCGAACAGCGCCCAGCGGCCGAACGGGTAGCGCATGATGGCGCGGAAGGTGGCGCTGAGCGTCGGCACCGTGCCGCTGATGTGACTGAGGGCCAGGCCCTCCCAGGCGAACAGGGCGCCGAACAGCAGCGCCCAGACCACATAACCGATCACTGGATGATCGCCCACACCGACCTCCTCGGGATCCGCGACGGCTTGGGTCTGGTTTATCACCGCGGCCACCCGGCCGGAGCTTGTGGATCAACACCCGGCGGACCGTTAAGGTTTGGAAGGCCCCGGAGGGAAGGGATCGACACATGTGGAACTCGCTGCGGACCGACGCCAGGCAGGGCACCACGGCCGAGGTGATCGCCTACGCCGGCGGCCACGGCGATGAGATCCATGCCTACGTCGCCCGCCCGGCCGGGCCCGGCCCGGTCCCCGGGGTGGTGGCCGTGCACCATATGCCCGGCTGGGACGAGTTCTACCGGGAGTTCTCCGAGCGGCTGGCCCGCCACGGCTACTGCGTCATCTGCCCCGACCTGTACTGCCGGTTCGGCCACGGTACGCCCGACGACATCGCCGCCAGGGCCCGGTCCGAGGGCGGGGTGCGCGACGACAGCGTGGTGGCCGACTGCGAGGCGGCGCTCGCCTGGCTGAAGGCCCAGCCGGACAGCAACGGGAAGGCGGGCATCATCGGCACGTGCTCGGGCGGCCGGCACGCGCTGCTGACCGCCTCCCGGGTGGCCGGCTTCGACGGGGTCGCCGACCTGTGGGGCGGCGGCGTGGTGATGGCGCCGGAGGATCTTTCCGACGCCCGCCCGGTGGCGCCGATCGACCTCACCGCCGCGCTGCGCGCGCCGCTGCTGGGGCTGTTCGGCAACGACGACAGGCACCCGACGCCGGAGCAGGTCAACCAGCACGAAGCCGAGCTCAGGCGGCTCGGCAAGGAGCACGAGTTCTACCGCTACGACGGCGCCGGCCACGGCTTCTTCTACTACCACACCCCGATGTACCGGCCCGAGGCCGCGATGGACGGCTGGGAGAAGCTGTTCGGCTTCTTCGGCCGCCACCTGCAGGGCTGATACCGCGCATTCGCCACGGCGTGCCGGGCGGCCGGCGGCTACTGGCGGGCCAGGTTGGGTGCGCCCTGGCGGAGCACGAACTTCTGGATCTTGCCGGTGGCGGTCTTCGGCAGCTCGGCCACGAACGTCACCCCGTGCGGGGCCTTGAAGTGGGCCAGGCGGTCCCGCACGAACGCGACCAGTTCCGCCTCGGTCGTGTCACTGCCGTCGCGCAGCACGACGAACGCGTACGGCGCCTCGCCCCACTTCTGGTGCGGCAGCCCGACGATCGCGGCCTCCTGGACCGCCGGATGACGCAGCAGCGTCCCCTCCACCTCGACCGAGGAGATGTTCTCCCCTCCGCTGATGATCACGTCCTTGATCCGGTCGCGGATCTCCACGTAGCCGTCGGGATGCACCACCGCCGCATCCCCGGTGTGGAACCAGCCGTCGCCCATCGCCCGCTTCGTCGCCTCCGGGTCGCGGTAGTAGCCGTCCATCACCACGTTCCCGCGCACCACGATCTCGCCCAGGGCCTGCCCGTCGGCCGGCACCTCGCTGCCCTCCGGGTCCACCACCCGCAGCTCGCCCGAGGTGATCAGCTCGACGCCCTGCCTGGCCTTCACCACGGCGCGTTCGGCGGGGGCCAGCCCGTCGTGCTCCGGCAGCGGGGCGCAGACCGTGATGAACGGCGCGGTCTCGGTCAGCCCGTACACGTGCGTGACCTCCCAGCCGAACTCGCCCTCCAGCCGCTCGATGGTGGCGGCGGCCGGCGGCGCCCCGGCCGTCACCACGTGCACGCCCGCCGGGACCTCGCCGCGGACCTCGGCCGGGGCGTTCGCGAGCGCGATCAGGACCGTCGGCGCCGCGCTCATCCAGCGCACGTGCTCGTCCCTGATCAGCCGGAACACCTCGGCCGGGTCGACCTTGGGCAGGCAGATGTGGGTGCCCGCGGCCGCGGTCACCGTCCAGGTGTAGGTCCAGCCGTTGGCGTGGAACATCGGCAGCGTCCACAGGTACCGCTCGCCCACGCCTATCGGCAGGTGCAGCAGGGTGCCGATGGTGTTCATCGCCGCGTTCCGGTGGGTGATCATCACGCCCTTGGGCCGCGCGGTGGTCCCGCTGGTGTAGTTGATCGTCAGCAGGTCCCGCTCGCCGATCTCGGGCCGGGCGAAGCCCGGGCCGGCCGCGGCGATGGCCGCCTCGTAGTCCAGCCAGCCGGGCCGGCCGCCGTCCAGGGCCACGAAGTGCCGCACCCCGTGCATCTGGTCGCGCACCGCGTCCACCGCGGCCAGGTAGTCCGCGGCCGCGCAGACCACGCTGGCGCCCGAGTGGTTGACGATGTAGACGAAGTCCTCCGGGGTGAGCCGGTAGTTGACCGGCACCAGCACCGCCCCGATCTGCGGCACCGCGTAGAACGCCTCGAGCTGCCCGTGGATGTTCGGCGCGATCGTCGCCACCCGGTCGCCCTGCCCCACGCCCAGGCCCTGCAGCGCCGACGACCACCGGTCGCAGCGATCGAAGAACTGCTCGTACGACAGCCGCAGGGCGCCGTCGACCACCCCTTCCCGCGATCCGTGCAGGCGGCGGGTCCGCCGGGCGAAGTCGACCGGGCTCAGCGGTGTTTCCACGAGATGCCTCCTGTACCGGGGTTCCGCCTGGCCGAACTCCCGTGCGTCGCGGGCGATAGACCACAGCCTGGACCCCGGCGGCCGGTTCCGGCAACGCCTGATCTCGCCTGATCACGCCTGATCTCGCAGAAAGGACGCGGGCGCGCGGGAACCACGATCGCCCGCGGCCAGCAGGGACATCGTGGCCGGCCGCCCGGGCCCCGGCCCGGAAAGTCCGTCAGCCGCCGGAGTTCCGCACCGCTGCGGAACTCCGGCGGCGTGCCCGGGACCTCGGCGTCAGCGCAAGATCGACCTGCCGAGCGGGAGCGCCTTGCCGCCAGTGGCGACCGCCGCCGTGCCGAAGAAGATGAAGACACCTACGGTCGCGAACAGGAACGCGATCGCTCCGCCAGCCTTCAGCCAGTTGGCCGACAGGCTGGACACGCCGACGAGGACGCAGATCAGCGCGACGTCGACGAGCAGCAGCACCGCGGTGAAGGCCAGCGGCAGCCGCAGCGTCGCCAGCGTCACCATGCTGATGACGACGATCCACGCGACCAGGAACAGCTCCTGCGACGACTTCAGGTCGATCAGCGTGATCCCGAACCAGCCGTGCTGCAGACCGAGCACGAGGAACCCGTAGCTCGCCCAGAAGCCGGTGAAGACGCCGAGGACCATCGCGACCGCCGACTGACCCAGGCCCATGGCCCAGATCGTTGATATGAACAGCCCGACAGCGGTGGCGAGCAGGATGATCGGGAGCGACGCGCCGGTGCCGAGCGGCGACACGAACCCGACCAGCACCATGCCGAGTGCCACCGATCCGACGATGAAGCTCGGCAGCCCGAGGGCCAGCGGGTCGCCGGCCAGGGGGCCTCTGACTTCTGGGGTGACCTCCGCTTGTACCTCGGCCCGCTGCTCCGGTCGCACCTCGGCCCGCTGGTCTTCGGGACGAGTCCTGGTCTCCGGCGAGCCCTGCTGGGCCGGCACCGAAGCCTGCTGCGCCGAACTGGCTTGCTGCGAACTGGATTGCGCAGAACTCGGTCTTGCCTCGGCCATTGCTGCTCCTTCGCGTTGACTGCGGGAGCCCCACCCTGATCGTGGGCTATACCCACGCCCTTTGCCGCTGGCGGCTCCCTCTCCCTCTCAAAATGAGTCACACGGGCCCGGAGGCCCGCGCCCGAGAGTCAGCTAGCTGGGGGGACTATGCCGTATTCATGGATCTTGCGGTAGATCGTCGCCCGGGACATGCCCAGCGACCCGGCCGCCTTGACCTTGTTGCCGCCCGCGTCGCGCAGGCTCTGCACGATCGCGTCGCGCTCCATCGACTCCAGCGGGCTGAGCAGCCGCCGGCTGACCGTCCAGCACTCGGGGGGCAGGTCGGCGGCGCGGATCGTCCCGATCCGCCGGCGCTGCGCCACGCGCTTGAGCACCTGCCAGAGCTGGCCGGTGTTGCCTGGCCAGCTCGACCGGAGCAGGATCTGCATCGCCTCGGGCGAGCAGGAAAGCCGGGGATGCTGGTTGAGCCTGGCCAGCAGGAACGGGACCAGGTCGTGCAGGTCCTCGATGTGGTGGCGGAGCGGAGGCAGCTCCACCGTGCTCGGGAAGAACCGCAGCAGCTCGGCCAGGTCACTGCGCGCCTCGCCGTTGCCGAGCGTTACCGCGACCCACAACAGCTCCTGCCTGCCCGCGGCCCGCGTCTCCTGCAGGGCGGCCGACAGTGCCCGCAGCCGCCGCCGGTTCAGCCGGTCGACGTGCCTGATCACCAGGCACCCCTCGCCGTCGAGCAGCTCATGGCGCGCCGTGGCCTGCCAGTCCTGTTCGGCGGCGGCGTCGTCGGCGTCGAGCACCCGGAACCGGGCGGCCGGGTTCCGCCGCTGGTGCACGGCCCGCAGCACGGCCAGCTTGCCCACCCCGGGCTCGCCTTCCAGGGCCAGCCATTCGCCGCAGTCGTAGACCCCCTCCACCTGACGGCAGCCACGCAGCCACAGCGGGCCGGAGCCGACCAGGCCGGGCAGGATCATCCGGGTCTGCGGGCCGGCCGCGGCGCCCGCCCGGGC
>JASIJN010000490.1 GCA_030050125.1 Streptosporangiaceae bacterium
CTGCCGCGGCCGCAAGCACTGCCGCGGCCGCAAGCACCGGTGGCGCGGGCCCGGTCCGCCCTGCGCGTGGTGGCCAGGTTCCCGCCCGGCTGGCCGCGGCTGATCGCCCACTGCGTGACCACGGCCGTGGGCGGCTACCTGGTCCTCATGGTCGTCATCGTCCTGTACTACTACCTGGTGGCGCCGATCGCCGGGAACTTCGTGCAAAGCGCGTTCACCGGGTGCCTGCTGCTGCTCGGGCTGAGCCTGCCGGTGTTCCTGGCCCTTTCGTGGCTCGCCGACCGCAAGGGATGGCGGATCTAGCCCGGTCAGGACGCCGGGCGGCGGCGGAACCGCTCGCGGAGCAGGATCCACAGCGCCTCGGCGCCGTCGCGCCAGGTCAGCTTCTTGCCTGCCTCGCGGCTACGCGCCTTGTAGCTGATCGGCACCTCGTAGGGCCGGTAGCCGCGGCGCAGCAGCTTGCCGGTGACCTCGGCCTCCATGCCGAATCCGGTCTCGCGGACGTCCAGCTTGCGGTACAAGTCGGCCGGCATCAGCTTGAAACAGGTTTCCAGGTCGCTGATGTAGCAGTTGAAAAGAACGTTCGCGAACGTTGTGACACCTTTGTTGCCAAGTACGTAGGCGTAGGAATATGCGTTGTGGCTGCCGAACGTTCTGGTGCCGTAGACCACCTCGGCCTGGCCGGCCAGCACCGGCGCCAGCAGCGAGGGGATCTCGGCGGGCGAGTACTCGAGGTCGGCGTCGCACATGATGACGTAGTCGCCGGTGGCCACGCTGGCGGCGGTGCGGATCGCCGCGCCCTTGCCCCGGTTACGCTCGTGCAGGTGGACGCTCACCCTGGGGTCGCCCGCGAGCGGCGGATACAGCTCCCTGGTACCGTCCGTGCTGCCGTCATCCACGATGACGAGCTCGATCTCGCAGGGAAAGTTAACGTTGAGCACATCCTTGATCGCGGAGGGCAGCGTAACGCGCTCATTGTAGACCGGCATCAGAATCGATAGCTTCACGGCGGCAGCTTACGTGAGCCCGCCAAGGCAATGCCAGACAAAGGCAAGGCAAGCGACAGTTTGCGGTACCTGGACCGTTCCGGGCGTTGTCTAAAGCTTTGTTAAAGGAGTTTCTATGAACTCGCAGTTGGCCCGGGGCCGCCCCGAGGTGTCGGCCGGCGGGGGGCAGCGCGTCCTGGTCACCGGGGGATCGGGGTTCATCGGATCGCACCTGAGCCGCCGGCTGCTCGCGCTCGGTCACGACGTCCTGGTCGTGGACAACTTCTACTCGAGCAGCCGGCACAACGTCGTGGACCTTCTGGACGACCCGCGCTTCGAGCTCATGCGCCACGACGTGACCTTTCCCCTCTACGTCGAGGTGGACCAGATCTACCACCTCGCCTGCCCCGCCTCACCGGTCTACTACCAGCGGGACCCGGTGCAGACCACGAAGACCTGCGTGCACGGCTCGATCAACATGCTCGGGCTGGCCAAGCGGCTCGGCGCGCGGATCCTGCTCGCCTCGACGTCCGAGGTGTACGGCGACCCCACCGTGCATCCGCAGGTCGAGTCGTACTGGGGCAACGTGAACCCGACCGGCGTCCGGTCCTGTTACGACGAGGGCAAGCGGTGCGCGGAGACCCTGTTCTTCGACTACTACCGGCAGCACCGGGTGCCGATCAAGGTGGCGCGGATCTTCAACACCTACGGCCCCAGCATGCTGGCCAACGACGGCCGGGTCGTGTCCAGCTTCATCGTGCAGGCGCTCCGGGGCGAGCCGCTGACCGTGTTCGGCGACGGGTCGCAGACCAGGTCGTTCTGCTACATCGACGACATGGTGGACGGCCTGATCCGGCTGATGAACTCGCCGCCGGAGGTCACCGGCCCGGTCAACCTGGGCAATCCCGGCGAGTTCACCATGCTCGAGCTGGCCAAGAAGGTGCTGGCCCTGACCGGCGGCGACTGCCCGATCGAGCACGGCCCGCTGCCGTCCGACGATCCGGTGCGGCGCAGGCCGGACATCGGCCGGGCCATGGAACTGCTCGGCTGGGAGCCGACCGTGCCGCTGGACGAGGGCCTGGAGCAGACCGTGGCGTACTTCCGCCAGGTGCTGGCCGGGTAACCGCACGGGTGGAGACGGCTTTCGTCCTCGGCGGGGGCGGCGTGCTCGGCGCGCACGAGATCGGCATGCTCCGGGCGCTGTCCGAGGCCGGCATCCGGCCGGACGTGGTCGTGGGAACCTCGGTCGGCGCCATCAACGGCGCGTTCGTGGCGGCCTACCCCGCCACCGCGGCGCAGCGGCTGGGCCAGCTGTGGCGGGGCGAGGCACTCGGGCAGGCCTTCAGCGAGAACCTGTGGAGCCGCGCCGTCCGGCTGGCCCGCTCCGGCACCCACCTGCATTCGATCGAGCCGCTGCGCCGGGTGCTGGCGGACGAGCTTCCCGGCGCCGGCTTCGCCGATCTCGAGCTGCCGTTCCACTGCGTGGCCGCGAGCATTGAACGCGCCAGCCCGCGCTGGTTCAGCAGCGGGCCGCTGGTGCCGGCCGTCCTGGCCTCGTGCGCCGTGCCCGGGCTGCTGCCGCCGGTCGAGGTCGACGGCGAGCACTACTTCGACGGCGGCCTGGTCCATTCGATACCGGTCGGGCGGGCCGTGGCCCTGGGCGCCCGCACCGTCTACGTGCTGCACGTGGGCCGGATCGAGCGCCCGCTGGAGGTGCCGCGCCGTCCGTGGGAGGTGGGCCTGGTCGCCTTCGAGATCGCCCGCCGGTACCGGTTCCACGAGGAGATGGCGGCCCTGCCGGGCGACGTCCGGGTACACGTGATGCCGACCGGCGCGGATCGCGGCGCCCCGGAGCTTTCCCAGCTGCGCTATCGCGACAAGACTAAGGTCGGCGACAGCATCGAGCGCGCGTACGCCGCCTCGGCCAGCTACCTCGCCGGGCTGGCCGGCCCCTAGCCGGCCGTCGACGACGAGGGGCAGGCCATGCTTCCACCCCGGCCGCTGCGCCGGCTGGTGCTCGCCCCGCTGGCGGTCGTCATCGCCCTGGCCGTCGCGGCGCTGTCGCCGCTGCTCGGGGCGGTGACGCTGGCCTTCGGGCTGCGCCGCCTGCGCCGGGGCCGGATGCGCGGCCTGCGGCTGCTCTGCTTCGGGCTGGTCTGGCTGGCCGCGGAGACGTCGGCGCTGTTCATGTGCCTCGGCCTGTGGCTGGCCAGCGGGTTCGGCGGCCGGCTGAGCACCGAGCCCTACCGCAGCCGGCACTACGCGATCATGCGGTGGTACCTGGAATCGGTGGCGCGCGCGGCGAAGCGGACGCTCGGGCTCCGGGTCGAGATCGACGGGCCTGACTGCGGTGCGGGCTCCCGGGCCGCCGGGCCGGTCATCGTGTTCAGCCGTCACGCGGGCCCGGGTGATTCGTTCCTGCTCGTGCACTACCTGATCAGCCGCTACGGACGCCGTCCGAGGGTCGTGATGAAGGCCAGCCTGCAGCTGGACCCCGGGCTGGACGTGGTGACCAACCGGCTGCCCAACGTGTTCGTCCAGCATCACCGGTCGGGCCGCCGGCTGTTCATCGAGCAGATCAGGAGGCTGGCCCGGGGGCTCGGCGCCGACGACGCGCTGGTCCTGTTCCCCGAGGGCGCCAACTGGACGCCGGCCCGGTGGCAGCGGCGGATCCGGCGGCTCGAGCAGGCGGGCCGCCCCGACCTGGCCGCCCGGGCGCGGAAGATGCCC
>JASIJN010000491.1 GCA_030050125.1 Streptosporangiaceae bacterium
GGCAGCGGCCCGGGGGCCAGGGCCCAGGGCGACAGCGCGCCGGGCGGGCTTACTCCCAGGGAACGAGAGATCGTCGCCCTGATCGCCGCGGGGCGCAGCAACAAGGCGATCGGCGAGGAGCTGGGCATCAGCCCGGCGACCGCCGCCCGGCATGTCGCCAACATCCTGCTGAAGCTGGGCTTCAGCTCGCGCGCCCAGATTGCCGCGTGGGCATCGCGCGCCTCCGGCCGCGCCTAGCCGAGACGTTCGGCCATGGCGGCAGGGTAGAGCGATTTGGGCGCGACGACGTGCAGGAGCCGTCACGACTTTGAAACGGATCTGAAAACAGGTGGACGGCTCCGCCGGTCTGCTACGATACGTGCTCTTGTAACGGATTATGGCAGATAGAAATATCTCCCGCTTCCGCCATTATCCACCCATTGACTCAATGTGGTTTGCGAGCAGCGAATATGTCACAGGGTAGCTCAGAGGGCGGCAAAGGCAGCCGAGCCGACCGCAATACAGCCGCCTGGATAGGGGCGGGAGGGGCTATTGTGGCCGCCGTCATCGGCGGCATCTTTCTTCTTTTAGCAGCGCGAGGGGGAGGCTCGGCTCCTTCAGCGGAGAGCACGACCACGCCGAAAGTGTCAGCCTCCGCGGCCGCACCCGGCCCGTCGGCTGCGGCGGCCAGCAACCTGATCACACTGGCGAGCCCGGGGGTGGACACCGTCGCCTACAGCTCCGACGGCAAGTACCTGGCGGCTGGGAATGCGAATGGGGTCGTCCGCGTATGGCGGACGAGCAATTGGCAGGTTGCCAACTCGGTGACCGATCCTGCCAGTGAGGGCGTGACTTCGGTGGCCTTCAACGTCGGCAACACCCTGCTGGCCGCGGCGGACGCCAACGGGCATGTCTACCTGTGGGCAGGAAATAACCTGATCCAAAGCCTGGCCGATCCGTCTGGTAGCGGTGTCCGGTCGGTGGCATTCAGCTCCGATGGCAAGTTCCTTGCGATGGGCGACGCCCGCGGGAACGTCTATGCGTGGCAGTCGAGCGGCGGCGACTACAGCCTGGCTGGTCCCGCCATGCCCGATCCCGGCAGCGAAGGCGTCACCTCGGTGGCCTTCAACCCGGACAATACGCTGCTAGCCGCAGGGGACGCCAACGGGAACATCTACCTGTGGATCCACCAGCCCGCGCCCATGCACCTGGCTGATCCGTCCGGCAGCGCCATCAGGTCGTTGGCATTCATCCCAGGCACCCAGCTCGTGGTGGCCGGGGACGCCGACGGCGATGTATACGAATGGACGGCCAGCTCCAATGGGATAGTCGTCCGTACAAGCGGAGCAGCAGCCTCGATGACGAGCACGGGCCGCAAGGGCATCGAATCGGTGGCGGTCAAGCTGTCCGGGCGAGTAATAGCGGCAGCCGACGCGAGCGGAGACATCTATTTGGGCCTGCACAGGGTCACCCAGGTGCTGAGCGATCCCGCCAGCAAGGGCGTGCTCTCTGTGGCCTTCAGCCCGGACGGCACATATCTGGCAGCCGGTGACGCCAACGGTCACATCTACGTGTGGCCGGCGCCGTAGCGCTGGGGTGCCGGGCGGGAACACTAGGCGGGCGAGTCGAAGAGCGCGCTGACCGATTCCCCCTCGTGAATGCGGCGGATCGCCTCGGCGAGCGCGGGCGCGAGCGAGATCACGTGCAGCTTCGGATCGCGCTCGGACTCCGGGATCGGCACGGTGTTGCAGCAGACGACCTCGGCCACCTCCGGCTGGGACGCGATCCGCTTCAGCGCCCCGTCACAGAACAGCCCGTGGGTGCACGCAATGCGGGCCGAGCGGGCTCCGTTCTCGCGCAGCCGCTCGAGCAGTTCCAGGATCGTCGTGCCGCGGGCAATCTCGTCGTCGAGGATGATCGCGTCCCGGCCGGTCACGTCGCCGATGATCGAGCTGATCGTCACCCGGGTGTCGCTGTGCCGCTCTTTGGCGCCGGCCGCGACCGGCAGGCCGAGCATCCGGGCCAGCACCGAGGCCTGCTTGGCGTTGCCGAGGTCCGGCGAGACCACGACCGCGCCGGTGAGGTCCTGCTCCCGGAAGTGCCCGGCGATCTCGCGGAGGGCGTGCAGGTGGTCGACGGGGACCGAGAAGAACCCGTGCACCTGCGGCGCGTGCAAGGTCATGGTGAGTATCCGGCTCGCGCCCGCGGTCACCAGCAGGTCCGCGACCAGCCGGCCGCCGATCGACACCCGCGGCATGGCCTTCTTGTCCGACCGGGCATAGGCGTAATGCGGGATCACGGCCGTGACCCGCGCCGCGGAAGCTCCCCGCGCGGCGTCGAGCATGAGCAGCAGCTCGACCAGGTGCTCCTGGACCGGCGCGCACAGCGGCTGGATCAAGAAAACGTCGCGTTCCCTGCAGTTGGACTGCAGCTGAACCTCCAGGCAGTCGTTGGCGAACCTGGTCAGCCTGACCGGATGGAGCGGAACTGCGAGGTGGGCGCAGATCTCCTCGGCCAGGCTCCGGTGCGCGCTCCCGCTGAAGACGGCGATCTCCTGCACGAGCCAAGGCTACGGCCTCAGCCGCGCCCCGCCTCACGGGCCAGCTGCTGGCCGGCCGCGCGCAGCCACCGCCGCGGGCTCGCCATGGCCCCGGCGGGGCCGCCCGCCAGCGCGGCCAGCGATATCGCCCTGGTGCCCCGCGGCGGGTCGGCGGCGACGGTCCCGACGACCAGCGCGGCGGTCACGCCCGCCCGCGCCGCCGCGGCCAGCACGGTCCCGGTGATCTTGCCGTCCGCGGAGGTGGCGTCGTAGCGGCCCTCGCCGGTCAGCACCAGGTCAGCGCCGCCGAGCTGGTCGGCAAGGCCGACCACGCGGCACACCTCATCGGCACCGGAGGAGATGCCGGCGCCCCAGGCGGCGGCGAATCCGTAGCCGGTACCGCCCGCTGCCCCGGCTCCGATGGCGCCGGGGTCGCCGCCGAGCACGAGCGCAAGGCGGGCGAGGCCGGCTTCCAGGATCGCGACCTGCGTGATGCCGGCACCCTTCTGCGGGCCGAATACGGCTGCTGCGCCGCCGGGCCCCAGGAGCGGGGCCCGCACGTCGGTCAGGCAGGTCACCCCGTCGGCCGGCGGCGGCCGGAGCCTGGTCAGGTCGGCCGAGGCGAGGTCGCACAGCGCTCCTCCG
>JASIJN010000492.1 GCA_030050125.1 Streptosporangiaceae bacterium
GGCCACGCCGACGATGGCCCAGTCGTTGGCCCGCCGGACGAACTTCTGGTAGCCCCACCCCTCCCGGGGCCTGCGCGGCACCCGGACCGCGGCGATCAGCTCGCCCTCGGCCAGGCTGGTCTCGAAGAACCCGGTGAACAGGTCGTCCGCCGCGACGTTCCTGGTCCCGGCCTGGCCGAGCACGTCCACCGATCCGCCCAGCGCCAGCAGCGCCATCGGCAGGTCGGCCGCCGGGTCGGCGTGGGCCAGCGAGCCGCCGATCGTGCCGCGGTGGCGGATCTGCGGGTCGCCGACCTGGGCCGCGGAGAACGCCAGCAGCGGCGCCTCGGCCCGGACCAGCTCGGAGGCGGCCAGGACCGCGTGCGGCGTGGCCGCGCCGATCACGATCTCGTCGCCCTCGGCCCGGACTCCGGTCAGCTCGGCCAGCCCGCCGATGTCGATGAGCACCGAGGGCGCGGCCAGGCGCAGCTTCATCATCGGCAGCAGCGAGTGGCCGCCGGCCAGCAGCTTGGCGTCGTCGCCATGGCTGTCCAGCAGGTCCAGGGCGTGCGCCGGGGACCGCGCCGCGACGTAGTCGAACGGCGCGGGGATCACGCGCCCACCTCCGCTCCGGCGGTGGCGCCGGCCTCGGCGGCGGCCAGCACCGCGCGAACGATGTTGTGGTAGCCGGTGCAGCGGCAGAAGTTGCCCTCCAGCCCCTCCCGGACCTCGGCCTCGGTGGGATGCGGGTTCTCCGACAGCAGCCCGATCGCGGCCATCACCATGCCCGGGGTGCAGAACCCGCACTGCAGGCCGTGCTCCTGCCGGAACGCCGCCTGCACCGGGTGCAGTTCGCCGCCCTCGGCCAGGCCCTCGGCCGTGGTGACCTCCCGCCCGTTCGCCTGCACGGCCAGCACCGTGCACGACTTGACCGACGCGCCCCCACCGGCCTCCCCTGCCCCCTTCATTAGCACCGTGCAGGCGCCGCACGAGGTGGTGTCGCAGCCGACGTTGGCCGCCCGCAGGCCGCACACCTCGCGCAGGTAGTGCACGAGCAGCAGCCGTGGTTCCACCTCATCGGTGCGCCGGCGGCCGTTGACGGTGAGCTCGACCTGCATCTACGCTGTCCCCTTTTCTGCCTTCGGCGCCTGCGCTGCCTTCAGTGCCTGCCAGACGCGCTGCGGCGAGGCGGGCATGTCGATGTGCCGGACGCCGAGGTGGGAGAGCGCGTCGATGACCGCGTTCTGCACGGCGGGGGTGGCCCCGATCGAGCCTGCCTCGCCGATGCCCTTGACGCCGAGCGGGTTGTAGCTGGTGAGGGTCTGCATGTCGGCCAGTTCGAAGCTCGGCACCTCGGTGGCCGAGAGGAACGGGTAGTCGGCGAAGCTCGCGGTCAGCGGGTTGCCGTCGGCGTCGTACACGACCTCCTCGACGAAGGCCTGGGCCGCGCCCTGGGCGATGCCGCCGTGCCGCTGCCCCTCGGCCAGCAGCGGGTTGAGCACGAACCCGGCGTCGTCGACGGTGATGATCCGGCGCAGCACCACCTTGCCGGTCTCGGTATCGACGTCGACCACCGCGACATGCGACCCGAACGGGAACGTCGCCCCGGGCGCCGTGAATATCGTGCGAACGAACAGCCGCTCCTCCTCGGCCAGGCTGGCCAGCGGCACCGAGGCATCCGGGTCGCCGGCCACCTCGAACGCGCTGCGCTCGACGTCGAAGCGCAGGTCCGCCGGGTTGGCCTCGAGTTCGTTCGCCGCGCGTTCCCGCGCGACCTCGATCAGCTCCTGGGCGGCCTGCCGCACCGCGGAGCCGCCGTGCTGCAGGCTCCGCGAGCCGCCAGTGCCGCCGCCCTCGGGGATCAGGTCGGTGTCGCCCCACTTCAGCGTGATCTTGTCCACCGGGATGCCGAGCTGCTCGCTGGCCAGCATGGCCCAGGCCGTCGCGTGGCCCTGGCCGTGCGGCGAGGTACCGGTGAGGATCGTCGCCGTCCCGTCCGGGTGCACCTCGACCGTGGCGTTCTCCTTGGGCGGCTGGTCCTCGCCGTCGCCCATGCCGGTGATCTCCACGTAGCTGGCCAGGCCGATGCCGAGCGCCAGCGTGTCCCCGCGGTTGCGCCGCTCGGCCTGCTCCTTGCGCAGCCCGGCGTAGCCGGCCGCGTCGAGCACCTTGTCCAGCGCCGCCGCGTAGTCGCCGGTGTCGTACAGCGCGCCGAACTTGGTCCGGTGCGGCTCGGTGAACTTCGGCAGCAGGTTGCGCCTCCGCACGTCGGCCGGGTCCATGCCGATCTCGGCCGCGAACAGGTCCATGGCCCGCTCGATCGCCGCCGTGGCCTCGGGCCGCCCGGCGCCGCGGTAGGCGCCGATCGGAGTGGTGTTGGTGACCACGCTCCTGGCCACCGCCTCGGCCCGGGGGATCGCGTACGGCCCCGTCGTCATCAGGATGGTCAGGGTCGGCAGCATGGCGCCGATCCGGACGTGGGCGCCCGAGTCCTGGATGACCTCCAGGCGGTAGGCCAGCACGGTGCCGTCCCGCCTGCCGCCGATCGTGACCGTCTGCTGCTGGGCCCGGCCCTGGGTCATGGCGACCAGGTTCTCGTACCTGGTCTCGGTCCACCGCGCCGGGCGGCCTAGCCGCCGCGCCACCCAGGCCACCATGACGTGCTCGGGGTCGGCGCCGAACTTGGCGCCGAACGCGCCGCCGACGTCCGGGGTGATGATGTGAACCTGCTCCGGCTTCAGGCCGAGCATCCTGGCCAGCCCGCCCCGGGTGCCCTGGGCTCCCTGGTTGGGTATCCACGCGGTCACCCGCCCGTCCTCGCCCCAGGATGCCGCCGCGGCCCTGGTCTCCATCGGGGCCGGGGCCACCCGCTGGTTGAGGATCGTGCGCGTGACCACGACGTCGCAGTCGTCGAACAGGTGCTGGTCCAGCGCGGCGGGGTCGCCGAAGGTCGCGGCCACGTTGGTGCCCGCCTCGTCGTAGAGCAGGACCTCGCTGTCGGCCGCGGTCGCGAAGTCGACCACGGCCGGCAGCGGATCGTAGTCGACGTCCACCAGTTCCACGGCGTCCTCGCCCTGGTACGGGTGCTCGGTGACGACGATCGCCACCGGCTCGCCCACGTAGCGGACCTTGTCCGCGGTCAGGATCGAGCGCGTCATCTGCTGGTTGAACATCGGCGCCGGCTTCACGCCGGGCAGGTCCGCCAGGTCGGAGCCGGTGAACGCGGCGACGACGCCGGGGGCCTGGAGCGCCGCGCTCAGGTCGATCCCGCGGATCGTCGCGTGCGCGACCGGGGAGCGGACGAAGAACACGTGACAGGCGCCGTCCAGCCGCTCGTCCACGACGTCCTCGGTGTAGACGCCCCCGCTGGTCAGGAAGCGCGGATCCTCCGTCCGCAGGACGCGAGTGCCCAGGATGCTCACCGGCGATTAGCTCCCCTCGAACCCGGCGCCGGCCGTCCCGCAGGGACGGCCGGCCGCATGGCAATGCCCAGATTGACGCCCGGGGACCGGACAGCGCCGACTGCCGGCCGACCGGGCTGCGCACCTCACTGATGATCGTGCCCTGTCCCGCTCGGGAAGGTCAAACCGGCGGCGCCGCACGAAGCTGCTGGTCGTCGCCTGTTCGCCGGGCTCGCGCCGGCCCGGCGAAAATGGGTTTCCCGGCCCGCGCCGGCGCGGTTAGCATGCGAACCGCCCCCACGATCGGAAGTAAGCCATGTTTGCGCGCGCGCTGGTGCGCCGCTTCCCGGTACTCGCGTACCGGGACTTCCGCCTGCTGCTGGCCGACCGCCTGCTGGCGCCGGCCGCCTTTGCCTTCTCCCTGGTCGGGGTCTCGTTCGCGGTGCTGTACGAGACCGGGTCCACCGCGGACCTGTCCTACGTGCTGGCCGCGCAGATCTCGCCCGCGCTGCTGTTCACCGTGGTCGGCGGGGTCGTCGCGGACCGTGTTCCGCCGCAGTGGGTGATCATCGCGGGCAACGCCATGATCGCGGCCGGCGAGGGGACCTTCGGCATCCTGGTCCTGTCCGGTCACCCGCGGCTGTGGGTGATGCTCCTGCTCGAGACGGTCACCGGCACCGGCCTGGCCGTGTTCTACCCGGCCTCGCAGGCGCTGCTGCCCCGGCTGGTCCCGGGCACGCTGCTGGCGCCGGCCAGTGCGGTCAGCCGGCTCGCGATGAACGCGGGCCAGATGGCCGGGGCCACGATCGCGGGCCTGTGCGTGGCCGCGTTCGGGCCCGGCTGGGCCCTGACCGCGTGCGGGGCCGGCATGCTCACCTCGGTCCCGCTGCTGCTGAGCATCCGGGCGACCGGCCGGGGCGGCGCGAAGGGCACGAGCATGCTCCGCGACCTGCGGGACGGCTGGTCGGAGTTCCGCTCGCACACCTGGCTCTGGGCCATCGTGGCGCAGTACGGCGTGGTGCTGATGGCGTGGTTCGGCGCCTTCCAGGTCCTGGGGCCGGTGGTGGCCAAGGAGCACCTCGGCGGGCCGGCCGCATGGGGCGCGATCACCGCCGCGGACTCCGTCGGGCTCATCGTGGGCGGCCTCGTCTCGCTGCGGTTCACGCCGCGGCGACCGATGATGTTCGTGGTGCTGATCGGAGCGGCGATAGCGATCGGCCCGCTCGCGCTGGCCATGCTGTGGCCGCTGCCGCTGGTCTGCCTGGCCTCATTCGGCCTCGGCATCGCGGTCGAGGTCATGATGGTGCAGTGGACGGTGGCGATGGCCAGGAACGTCCCGCCGGACAAGCTGGCCCGGGTGTCCTCCTATGACGGGCTCGGCTCGGTCATGGCCATGCCGGCCGGCGCCCTGATCGCCGGTCCGCTGGCGGCCGCGGTGGGCGTCTCGGCCACCCAGTACGGCGCGGTCGCGCTGATCCTGCTGGCCTCGGCGCTGGCCCTGATCCCGCGCGACGTCCGGACCATGCGGGCCGACGACGTCCTGCGCCTGGCGGAGGGTCAGGCGACCAGTTCGGCGTCGCCGGAGAACGCGGCCCACATCGCGGCATAGACCCGGCCGGCCTCCAGCAGCTCGGCATGGGTGCCGGTCTCGGCCACCCGGCCCGACTCCATCACGATGATCCGGTCGGCCCGTGAGGCCGTGGTGAGCCGGTGCGCGACCACCAGGGTGGTGCGGCGCGCCGCCAGCTGCTCGGTCGCCCGGTTGACCTCTGCCTCCGCGGCCAGGTCCAGGGCAGCGGTCGCCTCGTCCAGCAGCAGGATGGCCGGATCCACGAGATAGGCCCGGGCGAGCGCGATCAGCTGCCGCTGTCCGGCCGACAAGTTCCTTCCGCGTTCCGACACCTCATGCATGAAGCCGCCGGGCAGCCTGGCGATCATCTCGATCGCGCCGACGCCCCGGGCCGCCGCCTCGACCTCGGCGTCGGTGGCGTCGGGCCGCCCGTAGGCGATCGCGTCCCGGACGGTGCCGGGAGACAGGTAGGACTCCTGTGGCACCACCCCGAGCTGGTGCCGGTAGGCGGGCAGGTCGTAGTCGCGAATGTCCACCCCGTCCACCAGCACGCGGCCCGAGCCGACGTCATAGAACCGCGCGATGAGCTTGACCAGCGTCGACTTGCCTGCCCCGGTCTGGCCCACCAGCGCGACGGTCTCGCCAGGCGCGATCGAGAGGCTGACCCCGCTCAGCGCGTCCTGCGTCTGGCCGGGGTAGCGGAACCGGACGTCGTCCAGCTCGATCCGGCCGTGCAGACGGCCCGGCGTGACGGGCTGGCGCGCCTCGGGCGTGGATGTCTGAGTCCGCAGCAGGCTCTTGATCCGCTGCAGCCCGACGTTGGCCTGCTGGTAGCCGTCGAAGACCTGGGACATCTGCTGCACCGGCGAGAACAGCAGGTCGATGAACAGCAGGTAGGCGATGAGCGATCCCGCGGTCAGAGCCCCGCTGCGCACCTCGCCCGCCGCCACGAACAGCACCAGCGCGCCGCCGATGGTCGACAGCGCCTGCACAAACGGGAAGTACAAGGCGATATAGCGCTGGGCCCGCAGCCGGGCGGCCATGTAGGCGCCGCTGAGCCCGGCGAACCGGTTCCGGTTCACCTGCTCGCGCCGGTAGGCCTGCGCCACGCGCAGCCCGGCCACGTTCTCCTGCAGGTCGGCGTTGACCGCGCTGACCTTCTCCCTGGCCTCGCGGTAGGCCTGCGACGACTTCGTGCGGAACAGCAGGGTCGCCACGACAAGGACCGGGATGATCGTGAACAGGGTGAGCCCGAGCCTGAGATTGATGGACAGCAGCGCGATCAGCACACCGACGAAGGACAGGCCCGAGTTGACCATGGTGATCAGCCCGGTCTGCAGGAACGACGACAGGGCGTCGACGTCGGTGGTCATCCGGGTCATGATCCGGCCGGTGAGCTCACGCTCGTAGTAGTCCAGGCCCAGCCGTTGCAGCTGCGAGAAGATCTTTACCCGCAGCGAGTACAGCAGCCGTTCCCCGTTG
Organism: Streptosporangiaceae bacterium; assembly: GCA_030050125.1. The sequence continues at coordinate 6,433 of JASIJN010000492.1, forward strand.
CGCCCGACCACGACGGTCTGGAAGACGTTGACCACCCAGTCGGCCAGCACGATCGCCAGGGCGGCCAGCGCGACGACGATGATCGCGTGCATCGCGCGGGCCAGCACGCCGTTGTCGATCCCGTTCCTGACCAGCAGCGGCATGAGGATGCTGGCCAGCGCGTCCAGGCCGTCCAGGACCAGCCCGACGATCAGCGCGAGCGCGAACGGCTTCAGCAGCCGGCGCAGGCTGAAGCGCGGGTCGCCCGCCCGCGACCAGGAGCGGCTCACCTTCGGCTCATCGGTGGCCGGCGGCAGCGCGTCCACCCTGGCCAGCAGCTCCGGCGTGGCCGGGATCTCGGCCATCCAGGCGGTG
>JASIJN010000493.1 GCA_030050125.1 Streptosporangiaceae bacterium
GCGGTGCTGGCCGAGCCGCCGTCCAGCACGCCCGACTACATCTGGCCGTACACTCCGAGCGCCGACTTCAGCGACATCAACACCTGGAATCTCCAGGCGCTGATGTACCGGCCGCTGTACTGGTTCGGCGAGGACGGCCAGCCGAACGTGAACAACACGCTGAGCGTGGCCAACCCGCCGGTCTTCGACGGCACCAAGGTCACGATCACGCTGAAGCACTACATGTGGTCCAACGGCACCCCGGTCACCGCGCAGGACGTGGTGTTCTGGCTGAACATGGAGCTGGCCGAGCCGGCCAACTTCGGCGGCTTCACCGGCTTCCCGACCAACGTGAAGGACATCACGGTGGTCAGCCCGACCGAGCTGACCATGGTCATGGACAAGGCGTACAACCACACATGGTTCGAGTACAACGAGCTCAGCCAGGTCACGCCGATGCCGCTGGCCTGGGACCGCACCGCGTCCGGCCCAAGCCACTGCGCGACCACGGTCAGCGACTGCGCCGCGGTTTACGACTACCTGAACGGGCAGGCCAAGGACCTCAGCACGTACGCCACGTCGCCGGTCTGGAGCGTCGTGGACGGGCCGTGGAAGCTGAGCTCGTTCAACGCCGATGGCCACATCACGTTCGTGCCGAACAAGGCGTACACCGGGCCGGTCAAGCCGAAGCTGGCGGCCTTCCAGGAGGTGCCGTTCACCACCGACTCGGCGGAGTACGACGTGCTGCAGTCGCCGAGCTCCAGCACCAAGATCGACGTGGGGTACATCCCGCAGCAGGACGCGCCGGCCAAGCCGGCCGGCGCGTCGGTCGGCCCGAACCCCCTCGCGTCCAAGGGGTACACGCTGGCCCCGTGGCCGATCTGGGGCATCAACTACTACGTGGTGAACTACCAGTCCACCACGGGCAACGCCCCGATCATCAAGCAGCTGTACTTCCGGCAGGCGCTGGCCTACGAGATGAACCAGGCGGCGGTGATCGCCGGGCCGCTGCGCGGCTACGGGACCGCGACCGTCGGGCCGGTGGCGAACAACCCGCCGACCTCGTTCCTGTCGCCTGAGGGCAAGCAGGGTGACCCGTTCCCCTACAACCCGGGCCAGGCCAAGTCGCTGCTGACCAGCCACGGCTGGGACGTCGTCCCGAACGGCACGACCACCTGCGCCGACCCGAGCCTGTGCGGCCCGGGCATCAAGAAGGGGCAGCCGCTGTCCTTCGACATGCCGTATGCGACCGGCTTCGCCTGGCTCGCGTCGGAGATGGAGCAGTTGCAGTCCAACCTCGCGTCGATCGGGGTCAAGCTGAACCTCGAGCCCAAGCCTTTCGACCAGGTGACCTCGCTCGCCGGAGGCAACTGCGTGGTGACCAAGTCGCCGTGCGACTGGGACATGGCGGACTGGGGCGGCGGCTGGTCGTTCGCGCCGGACTACCTGCCCACCGGCGAGGAGCTGTTCCAGAGCGGCGCGGTGGCCAACTCGGGCGGGTACAGCGACACGGCGAACGACGCGCTGATCGCCAAGACGCTCAACAACAGCGACCTGCAGTTCTTCTACCAGTGGCAGGACTACCTGGCCAAGCAGCTCCCGGTGCTCTGGCAGCCGAACGCTGACTACCAGCTGACCGAGATCGCCAACGATCTCAAGGGCGCCACGCCGCAGAGCCCGACGCTCAGTCTCACCCCGGAATACTGGTACTTCGTGAAGTAGCCCCACGGCACGCGCAAGGCGGGTGGTCGGCGATGCGGGCCACCCGCCTTGTTGCCCTCCCCGATGATTACGCTGCGTATTCGTTCGATAACTTAACGGCAGCAAAGCTGTAACTGATCCGCTACGATTCGAAGTCACGACTGCTCAGACGGCCCGGTTCGGCGGTCGGCGCCGTAGGTTGAGCCGCGACCAAATCCCTGTGTCAAGGAGCCGCCACCATGGGGGGACCCCCGCAGTTGCCAGGAAGGTTCACATTCGCGCGGCGCGGCGGCGGGGTTCGCGGCGGGATGCTCGCGGCCGGGATCGGCGTGGCGGCGCTCGCCCTGACCGCCGCCGGCTGCACCAGCAGCGGCTCGGTCTCGGTGGGCAGCACGCCGGTCAGCGGCGGCACGGCGGTCTACGCCCTGCCGCCCGCCACCACGCCGAACTACATCTTCCCGTACGTCAGCAGCGCCTACATCAGCGACGCCAACGTCTTCTATCTCCAGGCGCTGCTGTACCGGCCGCTGTACTGGTTCGGCCAGGACGGGCAGCCGACCGTGAACGACTCGCTGAGCCTGGCCAGGCCGCCGGTCTTCAACGGCGACAAGGTCACGATCAGGCTGAAGAAGTACAAGTGGTCCGACGGACGGCCGGTGACCACGCAGAACATCATGTTCTGGCTGAACATGGAGACCGCCGAGCCGGACAACTACGGCGCCTACACCGGGTTCCCGGCCGACGTGAAGAACGTCACGGTGGTCGGCCCGACCGAGCTGACCATGATCATGGACAAGTCCTACTCACCGACCTGGTTCCAGTACAACGAGCTGAGCCAGATCACCCCGATGCCGCAGGCGTGGGACCGGACGGCATCCGGCCCGAGCCACTGCTCCACGACCGTCAGCGACTGCGCGGCCGTGTACAACTACCTGAACGCGCAGGCCAGGAACCTCAGCGGCTACGCCAGGTCGCCGCTGTGGAGCGTTGTGGACGGGCCGTGGAAGCTGAGCTCGTTCAACGCCGACGGCCACATCACGTTCGTTCCCAACAAGTCCTACTCCGGGCCGGTCAGGCCCAGGCTGGCGGCCTTCCAGGAGGTGCCGTTCACCACCGACTCGGCCGAGTACGACGTGCTGCAGTCGCCGAGTTCGAGCACCAAGATCGACGTCGGCTACCTGCCGGAACAGGACGCGCCGGCCAAGCCCGCGGACGCGACGGTGGGCTCGAACCCGCTGGCGTCCAAGGGCTACACGCTCTCGCCCGTGTACGCCTGGGGGATCAACTACTACGTGCTGAACTTCCAGTCCACGGTGGGCGACCACGCAGCCATCTTCAAACAGCTCTACTTCCGCCAGGCACTGGAGTATGAGATGAACCAGGCCTCGGTGATCAGCGGCCCGCTGCGCGGCTACGGGGCGCTCACCGTCGGCCCGGTGGCGGCCACCCCGCCGACCCCGTTCCTGTCCGGGACGGGCAAGGCCGGCGACCCGTTCCCCTACAACCCGGGCAGGGCCAAGTCCCTGCTGTCGAGCCACGGCTGGAACGTGGTCCCCGGCGGGCTCACCACCTGCACCGACCCGAGCCTGTGCGGCCGTGGGATCAAGAAGGGCACCGCGCTGAGCTTCAGCCTCCCCTACGCGACCGGGATCTCCTGGATCGCGTCGGAGATGACGCAACTGCAGTCCAACGCGGCCACGATCGGGATCAGGCTCAACCTCGAGCCCAAGCCGTTCGACCAGGTGACCGCGCTGGCCGCGGGCAACTGCGTGGTGGCCAGCCTCCCGTGCAACTGGGACATGGCCAACTGGGGCGGCGGCTGGTCGTTCGCCCCGGACTACCTGCCCACCGGCGAGGAGCTGTTCCTGAGCGGGGCGGTGGCGAACTCGGGCGGGTACCACAACTCGGCCAACGACTCGATGATCAACCAGACGCTGACCAGCGACAACCTGCAGCTCCTCTACAACTGGCAGGACTACCTGGCTACCCGGCTGCCGATGATGTGGCAGCCCAACGGGGCCTACGAGCTGACCGAGACCGCCGACAACCTGCAGGGCGTCAACCCGCAGAGCCCGACGCTCTCCATCAACCCGGAGAACTGGTACTTCACCAAGTAGGCCGGCGGGTGCCGTCCGGGGAGCACAGTAGGCTTCGAGGGTGACAGTCGCCATCCGTGAGCAGCCGTGATCGACGCGCAGACCCGGTTGCGGCGGGCCGAGCAGGAGATCCTCGCCCGCCGGCCCGAGCATTCCATCCGGCCGTCCCTGGACCGGATCACCGCCCTGACCGCACTGCTGGGCGACCCGCAACGGGCTTACCCGGTGATCCACATCACCGGCACCAACGGCAAGACCTCGACCGCCCGGATGACCGAGACCCTGCTGCGCGCCCGCGGGCTGCGGACGGGACTGTTCACCAGCCCGCACCTGTCGTCGATCCGGGAGCGGATCTGCGTCGACGGCCAGCCCCTCAGTGCCGAGCGGTTCGCCGACGCCTACGACGAGGTCAAGCCGTACCTGGAACTGGTGGATCAGAGCCAGCCCGCCGCGCTGTCGTTCTTCGAGGTGCTGACCGCGATGGCGTTCGCCGTCTTCGCCGACGCGCCGGTCGACGTGGCGGTGATCGAGGTCGGCGTCGGCGGCACCTGGGACTGCACCAACGTGGCCGACGGCGCCGTGGCCGTGGTTACCCCGATATCGATCGATCACGTCCGCTACCTGGGCAACACGGTGACCTCCATCGCGCGGGACAAGGCGGGCATCATCAAGCCCGGAGCCGTGGCCGTGCTGGCCCAGCAGCCGCTCGAGGCCGCCGAGGTGCTGCTGCGGCGAATCGCCGAGGTGGGCGCGACCGTGGCCCGCGAGGGGCTCGAGTTCGGGGTGACCAGCAGGGAACTGGCCGTCGGCGGGCAGCTGCTCGCGATCCGCAGCCTGCTCGGCAGCTACGACGGCCTGTTCCTGCCGCTGTTCGGCGCCCACCAGGCCGGCAACGCGGCCTGCGCGCTGGCCGCGGTGGAGGCGTTCGCCGGGGCCCGCGCCATGGGCGGGCCAGCGGGAGACGAGACCGAGTCCGTGGCGCCCGGCGACGAGCCCGCGGCCCTCGACGACGAGCTGGTGCGCTCGGCGTTCCGGATGATGTCGTCGCCGGGCAGGCTGGAGGTGGTCAGGCGCAGCCCGGTCGTGATCGTGGACGCCGCGCACAATCCCGCGGGGATGAGCGCCACCGTGGCCGCGCTGACCGAGTCGTTCGCGTTCACCGATCTGATCGCGATTCTGGCGGTGAGCGAGGACAAGGATGTGCCGGGGATCCTGGACGAGCTCGAGCCGGTCGTGTCCGAACTGGTGGTGACGGCCAATTCCTCGAGCCGGTCGACCGACCCCGGCAAGCTCGCCGAGCTGGCCGGAGCGGTGCTGGGGCCGGACCGGGTCCGGGCCGTGCCCAGGCTCGATGACGCGATCGAGCTCGCGGTGGAGCTGGCCGACGAGGCCGACGCGCGGTCGGCGGGCGACGGCGGGCTCCCGGGCACCGCCGTGGTGCTGGTCACCGGCTCGGTGATCACCGCCGGCGACGCACGGT
>JASIJN010000494.1 GCA_030050125.1 Streptosporangiaceae bacterium
TTGAGCGCCTCGAACACGCCATCGCCCGTGGTCAGCCCGTGATCCCAGACCGATACCCGGGCCGCATCAGCCGGGACGACCGTCCCGTTCAGCCACACCGCCACGGCTCGACGCTAACGCAACGGCCCGCACGCGGCACTGGCCGTTGCGACAAGTGTGGGCAGCAGCCGGTCCACGGCGCTGATCTGTTCCGCGACCTCGCGGTCGACCAGCATCATCGGGACCTCAGCCCGGATCGCCGCGTGCACGGTGCGCAGTGGCTCGCTGGGCTGGGCGATCTCGGCCCGCAGGTCGATGCCCTGGGCCGCGCACAGGACCTCCACCGCCAGGCAGACACGGACGTTGACCGCCACCTCGCGCAGCTTGCGCACCGCGGTCCAGCCCATGGACACGTGGTCTTCCTGCTTGCCCGAGGTGGGGATGGTGTCCACGCTGGCCGGGTGGGCGAGCACCTTGTTCTCGCTGACCAGCGATGCCGCGGTGTACTGGGCCAGCATGTAGCCGGAGTTCGTGCCGGCGTCGGGGGCCAGGAACGGGGGCAGGCCGCGGGAGAACGCCGGGTCCAGCATCCGGTCGACCCGCCGCTCGCTGATGCTGGCCAGCTCGGCCAGGGCTATGGCCAGCATGTCGGCGGCGAAGGCCAGCGGCTCGCCGTGGAAGTTCCCGGTGATCATCACCTCGCCGTCGTCGGCGATCACCGGGTTGTCGACCACCGAGCCGAGCTCGGTCTCGACTATCTTGCTGGCGAAGGAGAGCACGTCGCGGACAGCCCCGTGCACCTGCGGCGCGCAGCGCAGGCAGTAGGCATCCTGGACCGCGTGCCTGCTGGTCCGGTGGCTGGCCATGAGCGGCGAGCCATGCAGCAGGGCGCGCAGGTTGGCGGCGCTGACCAGCTGGCCCGGGTGCGGCCGGAGCGCCTGCACCCGCTCGTCGTAGGGCCGGTCGTGGCCGAGCAAGGCCTCGACGGACAGCGCGCACGCCACGTCGGCCGCCTGCACCAGCAGCCCTGCCTCGTGCACCGAGAACGCGAGCAGCGCCTGCATCGGCTCGGTCCCGTTGACCAACGAGAGGCCTTCCTTGGGCGCCAGCCGCAGCGGCTCGATCCCGTGCTCGGCCAGGACCTCCGCGGCCGGGCGGCCCTGCGGACCGTCCCCGGGCCCCCGCAGCCGCCCCTCGCCGATCAGCGGCTGGGCCAGGTGCGCGAGCTGGGCCAGGTCGCCCGAGGCGCCCACAGAGCCTTTGCCCGGGATAACCGGCAGCAGGCCGAGGTCGAGCAGTTGCAACAGCCGCCGCGGCAGGTCGACCCGGACGCCGGAGTAACCGGCGGCCAGCGTCCTGGCCCGCAACAGCAGCACCGCCCGCACGGTGGCGTCGTCCAGCGGCTCCCCCGTGGCGGCCGCGTGCGACATGACGATCGCCCCTTGCAGGGTCCTCAGGTCCCGCTCCCCCACCCGGGTGTCGGCCAGCGCGCCGAACCCGGTGTTCACCCCGTACACCGGCGCATCGCCCGCGATGGCGGCGGCCACGACCGCACGGCTGGCCTCCATCCGGTCCGGGACACCCGGCCCCAGTTCGGCGCGGGCTTCCCCGCGGCTGACCTCGATCACATCCCGCACGCTGAGCGCGTCGCCGTTGACGACCACAGTTCGCATGGCCGTAGCCTGCCACTACGCCCGGATTAGTCCCAAGCCGACCATCCGAACGTCGCCGCCAGGCCGTCCCGTCCGGCGTTGGTGACCTGGATCGCGCGCCTGAACGAGCCGCGCTCGATCCAGCCCTGCTGCAGCAGCCGGCCCGTGACCGCCGCGCCCAGCGCGCCGTTGAGGTGCGGACGGCGCTGGGTCCAGTCCAGGCAGGCCCCGGCGAAGCGCCGCCGCGACCGCCGGAGCTCCGCGATGTCGACGCCGAACGCTTGCAGTATCTGCGCGCCAGCCGGGGTGACCTCATAGGTGGACGATGGCCCCGTGCCGTCTCCGTTCAAGAATCCCTTCCGGATCAACGCGTCGAGCAATTCGACCCCGGCCCGGCCGGCCAGATGGTCGTAGCAGGTCCTGGCCTGGGCGAGCGCGGCCGCCTCGCGTGACTGGCGCAGGGTTCGCACCGGCCTGACCGGGCTGATCTGCGCGATCACCTCGAGCACCGTCGCCACTTCGTGCCCGGCGAGCCGGTAGTAGCGGTGCCGGCCCTGCCTGGTCACCGCCACCAGGCCGCCGTCGAGCAGCCGGGCGAGGTGGGCGCTCGCGGTGGCCGCGCTGACCCCGGCCACCTGGCTGAGCTCGCCCGCCGACAGCGGCGGCCCGCTGAGCAGCGCTCCGAGCATGGCGGCCCGGGCCGGATCGGCCATCAGCGCGGCCACCGGGGCGATGTCCGCGACGTAGCCGGAGGACGGGCCCGAGCCGTTGCGTTCAGGCATACTTCGACGGTAACGCAACTATTCTTCGGCCAGGATCGAAGCATGAGTGAAACCGACAATCCGGCTCAAGCCGTTGTGAATAGCGTGGACCGCTGCCTGGAACTGGCCGCGACCTGGCACGCCTGGGACGGCCGCCCGATCGCGAGGATCATCGAGGGCGAGTCCAGCACCTGGACGCCGCACAAGGCGCTGCGCCGCATCGCCGACCATCTGGTTGACCACCTGCACGAGGTCGAGGCGTTGCTGGCGGGCGCCTCGCCGGTCCCGGACGAGTGGCACGGGCGGCTGGTGACCATGGACTGCGACTGGTCCCGGTTCACCGAGCTCGACCTCGACGAGGCCCGGTCCCGGCTGCGCCGGCTGGCCCGGTGCTACCTGCTCCGCTACGAGACCGCGGGTCCCGAGGCGTGGGACGCGTTCCGGGCCGAGGCCTGGACGCTGCGGGAGATCGCCGAGCACGTGTCGAACGTGATCTTCTACGCGGAGCAGGTCGGGCGATTGGACGTGATGTCGGAATGGGGCAGTTAACGCCCTGGTTGCGCGATTATCGCGGCACCGCCCGGGGCTGGCGCGGCGTCGGTTGCGGCCCCGGTGAGTTTGCGGGCCGGACAGGATCGGCTACAGTTCTGAAACGCACGCCGGCGCGGCCGACGTGCGGGCCCCGTGGGGCCATGCGGACGTGGCTCAGCTGGTAGAGCATCACCTTGCCAAGGTGAGGGTCGCGGGTTCGAATCCCGTCGTCCGCTCGGAGGTGCCGGAAGCCGTCCCGTGAGCCGACGGTCCGCACGGCTCTTCGGTACCGGCGCGGGCTCCCCGGGGGCTCGTAGCGGCGGAATGGCCGAGTGGCTTAGGCAAGGGCCTGCAAAGCCCTGTACGCGGGTTCGATTCCCGCTTCCGCCTCCCGGGCGGTTAGCTCAGCGGGAGAGCGCTTCCCTGACACGGAAGAGGTCACAAGTTCAAATCTTGTACCGCCCACCAGGTCAACAGCATAGTTAGCAAGATCGACCCGATTGGGGGGAGCCAGAGCGGGAGCCATCCGATTCCCGCGCTGGTACGCTCCGGCTCATGGCGGCACGCCGTGGCCGGAGTGAGGACTCCATCTACTACGATCACAAGAAGCCCTGCCGCGACCCGGACGAGCACCGGCGGTGCGCGGGCAGCTGGCGCGGCGTCGTGTCTCTCGGATACAGCCCAGACGGCAAGCGCATCCGCCGAAAGGTGCGCGGCCAGACCAAGACCGAGGTACGCGACAAGCTCCGCGAACTGCACTCCGACATCGAGGCGGGCATCCGCAAACCGCAGGCCGTCACCGTCCAAGACGCGGCCGACGACTGGCTTACCCACGGCCTGGACGGCCGATCGGCCAAGACCGTGCGCAAGAACCGGGACGTGCTCACGGCGGTCCTGGCGATCATCGGCCGCAAGCGGCTGCGGGAACTGACCGCCGCCGACGTGCACGCCGCGCTGTCATCGATCGCCGCGACTCGCAGTACGTCAACCGTGGCTGTGGCGCACAACTGCCTCACGCGGCTGATCCGCCATGCCGAGGCACGGGACCTGGTCCGCCGCAACGTCTCGGCCCTGGTGGAGACCCCGAAAGGCCGGCCAGGCCGACGGTCCAGATCGCTGACCCTCGACCAGGCCGTCGCCCTGCTCACAACCGCGGCGCAGGGTCGTGTTCCAGCCACCGCGCGTCCCGGCGCGCGGCCGGGCGCGCTGATGAACGCCTACATCACCGTGAGCCTCACCGTGGGCCTGCGCACCGAGGAAGTCCGGGCGCTTCGATGGGATCACGTCGTCGCACGCG
>JASIJN010000495.1 GCA_030050125.1 Streptosporangiaceae bacterium
CGCCCGACCCCCAGCCACGCGGCGGACCCAGCGTGCCCCGCGCACGAGACGCCCGGCATCCCCAGACGGCCCATGAGTGCGAGCCACGGTCACAGCAGAGTGCAGCAGACTCGCACTCATCCCCCGCCACCCGACGCCCAGGCACGCGACGGCCGAAGGCACCGCACGACTGCCCGGCACCGCCCGGCCGCCCGACCCCGAGACACGCGGCGGACCCGGGCCCGCGCACGAGACGCCCGGCATCCCCAGACGGCCCATCAGTGCGAGCCACGGTCACACCAGAGTGCAGCAGACTCGCACTCATCCCCCGCCACCCGACCCCCAGCCACGCGACGGCCGAAGGCACCGCGCGACTGCCCGGCACCCCCGGCCGCCCGACCCCCAGCCCCGCGGCGGACCCGGGCCCGCGCACGAGACGCCCGGCATCCCCAGACGGCCCATGAGTGCGAGCCACGGTCACACCAGAGTGCAGCAGACTCGCACTCATCCCCCGCCGCCCGACCCCGAGGCACGTGGCGGACCGGGGCCGTGACTGCGCGGCGAACTATACGTTGACAGCCAATGTCGGCGAAGTCATACTCGTCAGTAACCCTCGAGGAATAAGTCGGGCTGCTCGGTATTCTGCCCGGCCCGAGTGCCGCATTCGCTTTTGTCGCAACGACGCGACACCGCCCATTTCCGTCAGGCAGGGCGGGGAGCCTGACCCGGCTCAGACGCATGCGAGGGACAATGAAATACCGGCGATGGCACAGATTCCTTGGCGCGCCAGCGCTCGTCGCGGCGGTCGCGGCCGCCCTGGCCGTTGCTACCTCGGTCCCGGCGCAGGCAGCGAGTTCGCTGCCGCTGGAGAGCGAGGCCTCCGCCTTCATCAACTCGACCTTTTTCTGGAACTACAACGCATCCCCACCAGGCGCCAATGTGCGGTGCACTCCTTCGGCGACGCACCCGTATCCCGTGGTGCTTGTCGAGGGGACTTTTTCCAGCATGTACAACAGCTTCGGCGCGCTGTCGCCCGACCTGGTCAACAACGGCTACTGCGTCTACGCCTTTAACTACGGCCAGACGATTCCGCTGACCGGGTTCTATGCGATGGGCGACATCGCCGCGTCGGCCGCCCAGTTGTCCACCGAGGTGAACCAGGTCCTGGCCGAGACCGGGGCCAGCAAGGTCGACCTGGTCGGCTGGTCGCAGGGCGGCATGATGCCGCGCTACTACATCAACGACCTGGGCGGCGCGTCCACGGTGAACATGCTGGTCGGCCTGGCGCCGTCGAACTACGGCACCACGCTCGACGGCCTGACCAACCTGATCAGCGACCTCGGCCTGCTCGGCCTCACCACCGCGCTGCTGTCGGTCGCCTGCGATGCCTGCGTTCAGCAGTTGCAAGGATCGTCGTTCCTGACCAGCCTGAACCAGTCGCCCACGGCGGCCGGGGTCAAGTACGTCGTGATCGAGACCGCCGACGACGAGGTCGTGACGCCGTACACGAACGCGTTCCTGCCCGCCGCGGCCAACGTGCAGAACATCACGCTGCAGAACCAGTGCTCGCAGGACGCCAGCGATCACCTGTCGATCGGCTACGACTCCAACGCCCTGCAGGACGTGGTCAACGCGCTCGGCCCGGACACGGCGGGGTTCCAGCCGACCTGCGCGGCGGTCGGGCCGTTGCTCGGCAACGTCTGAGCCGCCAGACGGCGCCGAATAAAATAGAACAGGTTCTACCGGCGGGCAGCAAGGAGCCTCGCGGCTCATCCCGACTTGTTGCCCGCCGGTAACGAAACATGTTTCACTCTGAACCGTGCACCAGCCGCTGAGCGCTCCCCTGGAGATCGGCTTCGATTACACTCGCTCGCTCGGCCCGACGCTGAGCCGGTTCATGTCGGGCCTGGCCGAGCGGCGCATCCTCGGCTCGCTGGGGGCCGACGGCCGGGTGCACGCCCCGCCGTTCGAGTACGACCCGGTCACGCTGGACCCGCCGGGCGAACTGGTGCCGGTGGGCCCGGAGGGCACGGTCACGACCTGGTGCTGGGTGCCGGAGCCGGTCGAGGGCCAGCCGCTGGCGCACCCGTTCGCCTGGGGCCTGATCCGCCTGGACGGCGCCGACACCGCGATGCTGCACGCGGTCGACGCCGGAGCGCCCGCCGCGATGCGGACCGGGTTGCGCGTCCGGCCCCGGTGGGCGAGCAGCCCGGCCGGTCACATCCGCGACATCATCTGCTTCGAGCCCGCGCCAGGGGGGCACGGCGTGGCCCGGACCGAGGAGCCGGTGAGCCACGCAGCGGAAGCGACCACGATCATGACCACTCCGGTGCGGCTGCACTACCAGCACACGGTGTCGCCCGGGGAGAGCAGCTTCCTTTACGGGCTGGCGGACGGGCGGCTGCTCGCCCAGCGCTGCCCGGCGTGCCGCAAGGTCTACATCCCGCCGCGGGGTGCCTGCCCGACCGACGGGGTGCCCACCACCGACGAGGTCGAACTGCCCGACCACGGCATCGTCACCACGTTCTGCGTGGTGAACGTGGACTACCCGGGCCAGCGGGTCGCGGCGCCCTACGTGGCGGCGGCGGTGCTGCTGGACGGGGCCGACATCCCGTTCCAGCACCTGATCCTCGGCTGCGAGCCGGGCGAGGTCCGGATGGGCATGCGGGTCCAGGCGGTATGGAAACCACGCGAGCAGTGGGGCACTTCGTGGGAGAACATCGACCACTTCCGCCCCACGGGCGAGCCGGACGCGCCCTACGAGACCTACGCCCACCACCTGTGAAGGCGGCACGGTTTGAAGGCGGCACGGTTTGAAGGCGGCACGGTTGAAGGCGGCACGGTTGAAGGCAGCACGGTTGAAGGCAGCACGGTTGAAGGCAGCACGGTTTGAAGGCAGCACGGTTTGAAGGCAGCACAGTGACGTTGAAGGCAGCACAGTGACCAGCCGGGCGGATGTCGCGGTCGTCGGCTTCGCGCAGTCCCCGGTCCGGCGGCACGGCGAGACCACCACCAGCGGCGTGGAGATGCTGGTGCCGATCTTCGCCGAGGTATTCCGGGCCACCGGGCTGGCCAAGGGCGACGTCGGCTTCTGGTGCTCGGGTTCGTCCGACTACCTGGCGGGCCGGGCGTTCTCGTTCGTCTCGGCCGTGGACGCGATCGGGGCGTTCCCGCCGATCGCCGAGTCACACGTGGAGATGGACGGCGCCTGGGCGCTGTACGAGGCGTGGGTGAAGATCCTCCTCGGCGAGGCCGACATCGCGCTGGCGTACGGCTTCGGCAAGTCGTCGGCCGGGGACCTGCGGCGGGTGCTCGCGCTGCAGCTCGACCCGTACCTGGTCGCCCCGCTGTGGCCCGACTCGGTGAGCATCGCGGCGCTGCAGGCCCGGCTGGGCATCGAGGCCGGGGCCTGGACCGAGGCTCAGATGGCCGAGGTGGCGGCGCGCAGCCGCCTGGCCGCGACGGGGAACCCGCAGGCCCAGCTGTCCGGCGAGGTCTCGGCCGACAAGCTGCTGGAGCAGCCGTATGTCGCCGATCCGCTGCGCGCCCACGACTGCGCGCCGGTCGGCGACGGCGCCGCGGCCGTGATCCTCGCCTCGGCCGACCGAGCCCGCGAGCTGTGCCCTCGCCCGGCCTGGATCACCGGGTTCGAGCATCGCATCGACTCGGCCTCGCTGGGCGCGCGCGACCTGACCACGGCCCCGTCGGCGGCGGCGGCCGCCGCCGCCGCCCGGGC
>JASIJN010000496.1 GCA_030050125.1 Streptosporangiaceae bacterium
GCCGCAGCTGGTCGGCCCGCCGCAGCTGCTGGGCCCGCCGCAGGACGTCAGCACCGCCGCGGGCCTGCGGCTGATGGAGCAGGCGGCGGCCGCCTGCCAGGCCACCTCCTACAGCGGCGAGCAGGTCGTGCTGTGGTGGGGCCAGGGAGAGACAAGCTCGTCGGTGGTGCAGGTGTGGCATCAGACCGGCGGGATGACGCTGGTCCAGGCGACGGGCACCGGCCCGGCCGCGGCCCCGGCCGACCAGGACCCGGACGGCATCCTGGGCGTGTCCGACCGGCTGCTGGTCCTGCTCGAGTCGAACTACCAGGTGATCTACGCGGGCCGCGGGTCCGCGGACAACCGCGCCGCGCTGGTGGTGGAGGTCCGGCGGCCCGGCGGCGGCCTGGCCGCGAGGTTCTGGCTCGACGCGGCGACCAAGCTGCCGCTGCGGCGCGAGATCTTCTCCGGCGGTGCCCGCATGATCAGCGAGGACGCCTTCACCAGCCTGCAGCTGGGCGCGCACAGCCTGGGCGGCATGCCGGCGCCCGCCGCCGCGCCGTGGGCGGCCCGGCTGGACCAGGCCAGGCTGGTGACGCTGCGGGCCGAGGGCTGGCCGCTGCCCGCCCAGCTGCCCGGCAACCTGGTGCTGTTCGCCGCGACCGAGCGGTCGGCCTCGTCCGGCCCGGTCGTCGACGTCTCTTATTCCGACGGCCTGGACGTCGTGTCCCTGTTCGTGCAGCGCGGCGAGCTGGCACGGCCGGTGCCCGGCTGGCGGCAGATCACCGTGAACGGGCGAACGGTCTATTCGGTCAACCCGGACGATCGCAGCTTCGCCTGGTCCGCGGACGGGTTTGTCTACACCATGATCGCCGACGCGCCCACGGCCACGGTCGGCCAGGTGGTGACCGCGATGCCGGGAACGATCCAGCCGGGCTTCTGGCAGCGGATGGCGCGCGGGTTCCATCGCCTGGTCTCCTGGCTGAACCCGCTGCGCTGATCGCGCCTACGGTGTCCGGCCGCCGGGCATATAACCCTGGGCGGCGGCTGCGTCCAGGACCTGACACCGACTGACAGGCCGCCTCGGGGGGCGTGCGATGTCGGATGGGGCTGAGCGCGCGCGCGAGCCCGGCCGGGCCCGGCTCGGCGTGGTCGCGCTGGTCACGGCCGTGCTGTCGGCTCTGGCCGGGGGCGTGGCCGGCGGGTACATCGGTTCCAGGTCGGCCGTGGCCCAGGCCGGTTACACCCCGGGCCCGATGCCCCCGCCCCTGACCAACCGGCCCGCGGGCTCGCTGGCCGCGATCGCGGCCCGGGTGCTGCCGGGCGTGGTCATGATCAAGGTCGACGGCGGCGAGGGCACCGGCTCAGGGTTCATCATCAGCGGCGGCTACATCGTCACCGACAACCACGTGGTCACCCTGGGCGGCCAGGTCCGGCACGCGTCGCTCCAGGTGGTGCTCAACGGCGGCCAGGCCCTGCCCGCCCGGCTCGTCGGTGCCGACCCGTATTCGGACATCGCCGTGCTCGAGCTGCAGCGCCCGGCCCGCCTCCCCGCGCTGGAGCTGGGCAACTCCGCGGGCGTCGAGGTTGGTGACCCGGTCCTGGCCGTGGGCTCGCCGCTCGGCCTGTCCGGCACCGTGACCAGCGGCATCGTCAGCGCGGTGGACCGCCCGGTGCAGCCCAGCGTCGCCGCGCCCGGCGAGCCGCAGGTGTTCTACGACGCGATACAGACCGATGCCCCGATCAACCCGGGCAACTCCGGCGGCCCGCTGGTGAACGCCCAGGCCCAGGTCATCGGGGTCAACGCCGCCATCGAGACGCTCGGCGGCGACCCGCTGACCGGGGCGGAGGGCGGCAGCATCGGCCTCGGGTTCGCGATCCCGGTCAATCAGGCCCGGCTGGTGGCCACCGAGCTGATCCGGACCGGCCGGGCCGCGCACGCGGTCCTCGGCGCGGACATCAGCACCAGCTTCGGCGGCACCGGCGCGCAGATCGCGCTGGCCCGGCCGGGTGCCGGCCGGCCGGTCACGCCGGGCGGGCCGGCCGCCCGGGCCGGCCTGCGGCCTGGCGACGTCATCGTCCGGTTCGCGGGCCAGCCGATCGCCGGCGCCACCGCACTGCTGGACGCGGTCAGATCCCAGCCGCCGGGCTCCAGGGTCATGGTGACGTTCCTGCGGCGCGGGGCCGGCCGCACGGTGGCTCTCACCCTCGGATCCGCCCAGTCGTGACCCGCAGGGCCGCGCGGACTTCATGGCCGCGGGTCCGACGGTCTACATTGGAAGGCAGCCGACCCTCCCGGGCTCACCGTCGCGGGTCGATGACTGCCGGAGCGATGCAGGAGCGCCCTCGTGTTCGACCTGTCCTTCACCAAGATCCTGGTGCTCGCGGTGATCGCGTTGCTCATCTTCGGCCCCGATCAGCTGCCGAAGGTCGCCCGCGAGGTCGGCCGGGCCCTGCGCGACCTGCGCCGGATCGCCGAGAGCGCCAAGGCCGACCTGCAGGAGGGCCTCGGCCCGGAGTTCCGGGACTTCGACATCAGCGACCTGCACCCGAAGACCTTCGTGCGCAAGCACCTCTGGGAGGAGTTCGACAACGGCGGCGCCAACGGGAAGGGCCAGGAAACCGCCGGGCCCCGGATGCCCGACACCAACGGCGCCTCGATGCTGACGCCGGGCGAGAGCCCGCCCTACGACTCCGAGGCCACCTGAGCCGTCTGCGGGGCCGCCTGAGCGAGGATCACACCGGGGTCAGGCCGAGCGGGCGCCCGGCCAGGCCGCGGGACTGGCCGGCCAGGTCCTCGGCGATCCTGGTGAGCTCGCGGGCGGCCGGCGCGTCCGGGTCGGCCAGCACCAGCGGGGTGCCCCGGTCACCGGCCTCACGCAGCCGCACGTCGATGGGCACCTGACCGAGCAGCGGCACGCTCGCGCCGATCATCCGGGTCAGCGTCCTGGCCACGATGTCACCGCCCCCGGACCCGAACACCTCGGTCCGCTCGCCGCAGTGCGGGCAGGGCAGGTACGACATGTTCTCGATCACGCCGACCACCCGCTGATGCAGTTTCTGCGCGAGCGAGCCCGCCCGCTCGGCCACCTCCGCCGCGGCCGCCTGCGGCGTAGTGACGACGATCAGCTCCGAGCCCGGGATCAGGTGCGCCGAGGAGATCGCGATGTCGCCGGTGCCCGGCGGCAGGTCCATCAGCAGCACGTCCAGGTCGCCCCACCAGACGTCGGCCAGGAACTGCTCCAGCAGCCGGTGCAGGATCGGCCCGCGCATCGGCAGCGGCTCGTTGCCGCGCTTCATCATCCCGCTGGACATGGCCCGGACCCCGTGCGCCGAGGGCGGCATGATCATCTGCTCGACCTGGGTCGGGTGCCCGGTCACGCCCAGCATCCGCGGCACCGAGTGGCCGTAGATGTCGGCGTCGAGCAGGCCGACCTTCTTGCCCGCGGCGGCCATGGCCACCGCCAGGTTCACCGTCACCGACGACTTGCCCACGCCGCCCTTGCCGCTGGCCACCGCGTACACCTTGGTCAGCGAGTCCGGCTGGGCGAACGGGATGACCCGCTGCGGCTGGCCGCCCCTGAGCCTGGCCTGCAACTCGCCGCGCTGCTGCTCGCTCATCACGTCCAGCTCGACCCGGACCCTGGCCACCCCGTCGAGCTTGCTGACCGCGGCGGTGACGTCCCGGGTGATGGTCTCGCGCAACGGACAGCCCGCCACGGTCAGCCACACGTCGACCCGGACGGTGCCGTCGGGGCCGACCTCGACGTTCTTGACCATGCCAAGGTCGGTGATCGGACGGTGGATCTCGGGGTCGCTGACGCCGGCGAGCGCCTTCGTGACCTGCTCTATCGTTGGCGGCGACGACAGCGCCGACGGGGTAGCCATGCCACCCATGCTACGGAGCGGTCCGGGGCGCGTCGAACGAACGCCGGTCCCGGCCAGAACGGAAAGACCCTGGGGGAGCGGCACGCGGCCGGCCCGGGCGGTCCCGCCGCGCGAGATGATGCGGTCCATGGCGGAACTGCAGCAGATCGGCCGCAGGCACCCGGCGGCCGAGCTGGTCAGGGACATTCAGCGCAATCGCGCCGGTATCCCCCGGCGCACGTTCGTGGCCGAGGGGCTGTTCGAGAACAACGTGGTCCTCGAGGCCGGTGTGATCGTCGACACGTTCCTGTGGTGCCCGGAGGCCGCCTACTCCGACGAGGCCAGGACTCGCAGCACGCAGCTCGCCGAGCGGGCCCGCCGGTCCTACCGGATCTCCGAGAAAACTCTCAGCTACCTGGCCGAGCGGCCGAGCCCGGACGGCCTGATCTGTGTCGCGCGGCTGCCGGATGCCGACCCCGAGACGTTCGCGTTCAATAAAAATGCCCTGATTCTGGTGATCGACGGCATCGAGATCCCGGGAAACCTGGGGACGCTGATCCGCACCGCCGACGCGTGCGCCGCCGACTGCCTGGTGCTGACCAACCGCCGGACCAGGCTGACCCACCCGAAGGTGCTGCGCAGCAGCCAGGGGATGAGCATCCGGGTCCCGGCGATCGAGTTCGGCGCGGTGGCCGACGCCATCTCCTGGCTCGGCCGGGGCGGGTTCCGCGTGTACCTGGCCGACACCGACGACAGCCAGAACTACCGCGGCTGCGACTACCGAGGCCGGACCGCGCTGGTGGTGGGAAGCGAGCGCTACGGGATCTCGCCGCGCTGGCACGAGGCCGGCTTCCGCCGGATCGGCATCCCCATGCTGGGGGCGGCCGATTCGCTGAACGTCGCGGTCAGCGCCGCGGTGCTGCTCTACGAGGCGCGCGCGCAGATGAACCAGTGGTGAGGCGCTCTTTACGCCCCGGCTCGCCCCCGCCTGGTCACGCCAGCGAGTCGATCAGCGGGCTGCTGAAGGGGACGCCGTTGCGACGGTTGCCGCC